>VBKY01000121.1 GCA_005879255.1 Deltaproteobacteria bacterium | reverse complement strand
ACGGATTCCAGCTCAGGAGTCGTCAGCGCCGTGGCGCGCGGCGCGCCGATCGTCACGGTCTCCACCAACGGCGCCCTGCCATATCAGCTGATTGCTCTGCCGTCGATCAAATCCCCAACGGAGCTCAAAGGAAAAATCGTCGGCAGCAGCAGGATCGGCGCCGGAACGGACTTTCTGCTGCGCCGCATCCTCGCTAAATTAGGATTCATCGTAGGCAAAGATGTATCGCTCATCCCCACCGGAGTGAGCGAATCGGACAAGCGAATTCAACTGATGTTCCAGGGCAAGATCGATGCGACTATCGGTGAGTCTGATAAGGTTTTTCAATTTGCCGAATTGGGCGGGCAGAAAATCTCGGTATTGGGAGAGCCCAAGGACTTTGGCGTACCTTCCCCTGGAAGCGAGATCAATACCACCAGACAATTTTTGAAGGAGTTGCGCCCGCGGCTCAAAGCATTTTTCATGGCCTATAGTGAGGCCATTGCTGCCGGACGAAAGAACAAAGAACTGACCTATCAGGTATTCCGCAAGTATATGCGCGTAGAGAATTCAAAACTGTTGGACTTTACCCATAGAGTTCAGTTCTTGGACGCGATTCCCGCGAAACCCTATCCGCGTGAGGACGCCATTCAGGCGAGTATCGAAGACTTGAGGGAATCGACGCCAAAACTCGAAGGCATGAAAGCCACGGATTTTTTCGATGCCTCGCTGATCAAAGAAATCGATAACGATGGTTTTTTCACCAGATTAGGAAAACCATGACCAAACCGACGTTGATGATACTGCTGGCCAGTATCTTTTTTTGGCCTCAAGCCGCTGCCTATTCACAGGACCGAGTTCGCATCGGCATTTCAGCCGTGTCGCTTGGGTTTTTGCCGACGATGATCGCCGAGAAGAAAGGATTTTACGTAAAACACGCGCTCGCGCCCGAGCATGTGTTAGTGCCCTGCGCGATCGCGACCAATACCCTGCTCTCTGAAGATCTCGACTACGCCGTCTGCACCGGGCCGGGAATCGCTGGAGCGATCAAGGGACTGCCGATCAAGTTGATCATGACGACGCAAGACAAGCTTGGCTATCTGCTGCTGGTCAAACCAAACGTACAAAAGCTCACAGATTTGCGCGGCAAGACGATCGGCATCAGCACGTTCGGAAGCCAGCTGTACCTGACCACGGTGACGCTGTTGCGCAGGGCGGGCATGGAGCCCGGTAAAGATGTCAACCTTTTGCCCGCGGGCGATAACACTGCGCGAATTGCCGGCATGGACGGCGGCAAGCTCGACGCGGCGTTCGTTTCATCCCCTGCTGATATTTTCGGCATGAAGAGAGGCTACAAAGTTCTGCTCTGGTCGCGCGATCATGTGCCGCTGACGCAAAACGCCATCGTCGTCACCGATAAAAAACTCAAGCAATCTCCCGATCAGGTGAAGCGGACCATTAAAGGCAGCATCGAGGCACTCAGATTCATTCGAGAGCATCAAGAAGAATCGGTGGGGATCGCCGCAAAATGGCTTAAACTCGATCTCGCGATTAGCCGCGCAGCCTTTGACAATTACTTGCCGTGTTACAGCGCCGATGGAAGCTTGACCGATCAGGCGCTGAAAGACCTGATTCAGTATGAGTTGGATCGCGGCAGCGTTAAGAAAGAAATCCCGCTGTCTCAAGTGGCCAGCCGCGATTTACTTCTACAAGCGCAAAAAGAACTGAACATTCATTAACGCCATGCCCACCGACGCTCAGGCAACCTTGCTCCCGCCACTTGCGGGAATCCGCGTCTTGGATTTCACTCACGTGCTCGCCGGCCCGTTTTGCACCCGTCTGCTGGCCGATTTAGGCGCCGACGTGGTTCGAGTAGAAAGCAGCAAACATCCGGATCATCCCTGGCCATCTACCTTTGTCAGCGACGACGGACGCCACGCGTCGTATTTGAATACCAATCGCAGCAAACGTTCCATCGCCATCGACTTGAAGAATGAAGCCGGTCAGAAGATCGCCGCCCGTTTAGCCGCAGTGTCGGACGTGGTGATCGAAAATTTCAGCGCCGGTGTCATGGCTCGTCTCAAGCTCGATTACGAAAGGCTTAAAGCAACCAATCTAAAGCTGATCTACGTCAGCATGTCCGGTTACGGTCATGACGGGCCGCGTCGTGACTGGACCAGCATGAATATGAACCTTCAGGGATACAGTGGTTTGATGATGGTCACCGGCGCGGAAGGCGATCCGCCGACGGCGATCTCCAATTCCTGGAACGATTATATCGGCGGGCTGCATGCTTGCTTTGCAATCCTTCAAGCCATCGATCAGCGGCGAAAAAGCGACCAGGGCAGAGTCATCGATTTGAGCCAATTTGAATGCAGCGCGGCGATGATCGGTTCTTTATTATTAAGCAGCGCCATCAACGGCACCGTTCCAAGCCGCCGCGGCAATCGATCGGATCGCTGTGCTCCACAAGGAGTCTATGCCTGCGCCGGCACCGATAACTGGTGCTCTCTGTGCGCCGAGACCGATGACCAATGGAATGCACTGACAAGGTTGATCGGCCAGGAGCACTGGGGACCAGACCGGAGCTTTCGTACAGCAGCCGATCGGCTGCAAAACCACGACGAGATCGATCAAGCGATTTCGGCTTGGACAAAGCAGTATTCCAGCAAGGAAGTCGAAGATCGCTTGCGAGCGGTTGGCATCAGTGCCGATCGAGTCAGACGCATCAACGAGGTCATCGACTCCGCAGACTCGGGGACAGCGTTCTCTAGAATGGCGGAGCGGCGCGTCGGTTCCATGTTGACCACTACCCTGCCGTTCTCGTTGTCCTCTGTAACTTTGCCGGCGCCGCGCAGCGCGCCAAGTTTGGGCGAGCATGGCGTCGAAGTGTTGCATGAATGGCTAAAGTGTTCCGCAGCGGAGATCGCCGAGCTCAAACGCCGCGAGGTGCTCCAGTGAGCGAGACGATCATCACGCCGGAGCTGCGCAATTGGCTCGGTCGAAAAACACCGTTGCGGCCGCTGGAAATTATCACTGCCGCGGACGTGCGACGTTATGTCGACGCCACCGGCGATGCCAATCCGCTTTGGCTGGACGATGATTACGCGCGCAGCGCGGGCTATCGCGGCCGCATACTCCCGCCGACTCTGGTCGGCTGGGTGCCGTTTAGCTTCAAAGAAGGCACCGAACGAGCAAATAGCGATTCGACCGATCTGCGCCGCCTGCTGCCGTTACCGAGCGAATACACCAACGTGCGCAATGCCGGATCTGAAACCGAATGGGTCGAGCCCGTCTATCCGGGCGAGCAGCTTTCCACCCAGAGCTCCATCGTCGACATCGTCGCGCGACAAGGAAAAGCGGGCTTGGGCATTTATATCAGTCAGGAAGAACAGGTTCTGAATTCACATCAGCAAATTGTCCTGCGGCGGCGCCATACACTCGCCGTGTTTCCAGATAAGAAATTTGCCGGTGCGCCGAAGGATGTGAAATAAATGCTTCGCGTCATCGACCTGACTACTCTCAGCGGAGCCTACGCAGCTCGGCTCTTTGCCGAGCAAGGACACGAAGTGATTCGCGTCGAATCGCCCGAGGGGGACGAGCTTAGGCGGCTGGCGCCGTTTCTCAAAGAGCAGCGGGATTTGGAGCATGGCGCTTATCATCAATTTTTAAACGCCGGAAAGAAGAGCGTTACGCTCGATGTCGCTTCACCTGAAGGACAAAATCTCCTGCTCGATTTGCTGCGCCAAGCCGATGTGTTGGTGGCTCACTGTCCACTGCCCGTGGAAGAAGAGCTTTGCCAGTCGACCAATTCGAAGCTCGTCGTGACTAAAATCATCGACGACGCGCCGGAGCTCTGTGCCGTGGCGCGCTCGGGCTTGATGTCTTTGACGGGTCATCCCGATCGAGCTCCGGTCACACTCGGCGGCCATATTCCCCACATGGCGGTGGCGACCTACGTCGCCGTGGCCACCGCTGCGGCATTGCTTGTGCGCAACTCTTCGGGTCGTGGCTTGATCACCACGGTTTCGGTCCGTGAATCCCTCGAGTCGTTCGTCGAACAGGCGATGGTCGAGTACAGTTTTTCCGGGACCATCACCGAGCGACGCGGCAGCAAGGGCGCGATTACCGCAGTGTCCGGCGCGCTGCCATGCAAAGACGGCCACTGGGTGATCAGCCAGATTCACCGGCCGGGCCGCTGGTCAAAATTCATGGACTGGGTGCAAGATCCTGAGTTGAGCGCCGATCCATCACTGGCTGAAGAAGAAAACCAGTACAAGCGGCGCGATTTCATCATGGACCGCCTTCATGACTGGGCGAACCGCTTTACGAAAACGGAATTGGTCGAGGAAGCGCAGCGCTTACACTTTCCCGCCTCGCCGGTTTCCACACCGCTCGATTTAGTCAACGATCCGCAACTCCTTGCGCGCGGATTTTTAACGGAACTGGATCATCGTGAATTTGGAACCATCAATTTTCCCCAGGGAGCCATCGCCAGTCTTTCAGGTCATCGGCTCAGCCCGGCACCCAAATTGGGAGAGCATAACTCCGAGATACTAAGTCGACTACAACGCTCGCGAAATTCGCGACGCGACGGGCGGTAGATAGATTGAATAGAGATCTTGAATGAACCAATCGATTTATTTCGACGACGTTGCCGTCGGCGATTCAATCCCATCACGCGAATATGGCCCGCTGACCATTGTGGATACCGTGCGCTGGGCCGGCCTGCAGGAAAATTGGCAACATCTCCACTATGATCGAGACCACGTCCGCGAGCATAACGGGCTCAGCACCTTTATCGCGAGCGGCGCCTATCGCCAAGCTTTGCTCATGCGCATGTTGACTGATTGGATCGGTCCGCGTGGATGGCTGAGAAAGATCAGCGTTCGACACACCTACTCGACGTTTGAAGGAGACATGATGCGGTTTAGCGCCCGGATCGCAGAAAAGTCAGACGACCCCTCCGACCCATGGGTTACCTGCGAGCTTGAAGGAACGAACCAGGAAGATAAGCAAATTCTCAAGGGACGCTGCACCTTGATACTTCCACGGCGTGAAAAAAACCAAAGTTAATCCCGCTCGGCGCAGTCTCTCTGCGCACTACACAGTGGAAATCCTGATCGCCTGGAGTAAGAAAAATCATTCAAAGAGTTCGGAGGATTATCGATGGAAACAGGTTCCTACATTGACGGCAAATGGATTCATCCGAAGTCGAATCGTCTGGTGCGCAATATCAATCCCGCCGACCCCGACGACGTGATCGCGGAGTTTCCTGCCGCGCTGGCTGAAGACGTTCAGCGGGCCATCGATGCCGCGCAGGCAGCTTTCCGGAGTTGGAAGAATACTCCGGGACCGGAGCGCGGCCGGGTGCTGTGGCGCGCGGCCGACATTGCCCGTCGACGCGCCGACGAGATCGCCCGCACGCTCACGCGCGAAGAAGGCAAAATTCTCAAGGAAGCCAAGGGCGAAGTGATGAAAGGCATCTCGCTGCTCGAATTCTACGCCGGAGAAGGCTTTCGTATGCACGGTAAAACCCTACCTTCGGAAGCGCGCGATACTTTCACCTACACGATTCGCCGGCCGCTCGGCGTGGTGGGTCTCATCGCGCCCTGGAATTTTCCCTGGGCGATCCCGGTGTGGAAATCCGCACCCGCGCTGGCGGCGGGGAATTGCGTCATTTTCAAACCGGCTGAGCTTACGCCGGCTACGGCCGCGTTGTTGACCGAGATCTACCAGGAAGCCGGCTGTCCGCCCGGCGTATTCAACATGGTTGTGGGCTCCGGATCGGTAGTGGGCGAAGCCATCGTTCATTCTCCCGCCATCCGCGCCGTCTCATTCACCGGATCCAACGAGATCGGCGGCGCGCTTTATGCCAAAGCGGCGCAGCGCGGCGCAAAGGTAACCTGCGAGATGGGCGGCAAGAACGCCGTCATCGTCATGCCGGACGCCGACCTCGACAAAGCCGCGGTGGCCATTCACGGCGGCGCTTTCGGCTCCACCGGGCAGCGCTGCACGGCAACATCACGCGTGATCGCTCATCCCGAGGTGAAGAATTCGCTGCGCGATCGTCTCGTCGAGGCCGCAAAAAAAATTAAAGTCGGGCCGGGTCTGGATGAATCGATCGATATGGGCCCCGCCGTCGATGAGAAACAATGGAAAACCGATTTCGACTACATCAAGATTGGACAGGACGAAGGCGCACGGCTGATTCTGGGCGGCAAAAAGCCGGAACATCTCGGCAAAGGCTATTTCGTCGAACCGACCATCTTTGACAATGTCGATCCGAAGATGCGGATCTTCAAAGAAGAGGTGTTCGGGCCGGTGCTGTCGATATCCACCGCAAAAAATCTGGAAGAAGCGCTCGCCTTCGCGAATGGTGTCGAGTACGGCCTCACCACTTCGATTTTCACGGAAAACATCGACACCATCTTGCGCTTCGTCGAAGAAGTCGAAGCCGGTATGGTCCATGTTAACGAGCCGACCATCGGCGGCGAGGCTCAGCTCCCGTTCGGCGGCACCAAAGCCACCGGCGTCGGCGAACGCGAGATGGCCGAGGAAGGACTCAATTTCTTTACGGAGCTGAAAACGGTCTTTATAAACTACTCCGGCAAAGCCGAGCGGCTGATGATTCGCTGAAAGAAAAACCAATGTTTATTAGGTCATTTTATGCCAACTTTCTCGGATAGTATTCGCCCTATCGTGAGCGGCCGCGGAGGAAACTGGGGTCACGCGCGGATATCTAAAGAGTAAGCGGTGTCAGGCTTCTGCGAATTGGTTATCTCTTTCCACTTCTCGGATTCTGATCCTGATCACGCTTTCCTTCATTCTCGATAGCGCGCCTGGAGCTGGGCGAGGAAACCACTTTCTTCCAGCTTGCGCATGAAAGTCGCATCCATGAGATTTGCCGGATTGACGTCGGTGAGCCGGGGATTTTGCGACGCCAGTAGTCTTTGCATGTTCTTGAGCCCGTCCAAGGAAGGATAAGGCTTTGGGTCGAATTCCTTGATTGCGTCCGCATAACCTTCCTCCGCCAGCGACGGGTCGGAAAGCTTTAGCCTATTCATTATCGTCTTGATTACCCGTGATTTGTTACTCGGTGCCATGACGTAATATTCAGCCTCGATCAACGCCTTCATGATGTTCTCAACTGTCTCGGAATTTTTCTGCAGCAGGCTCTTTCGAGCGACGATTCCCGTCGCTGCCATCGCCGGCGCTACCTCCGTCAACACCGAAAATCCTTTTTGTTTGAGGCCGGGGATGTAAGTGCGGGAGGTCAAAACCGCGGCGTCGATCACCTGCGACTCCAGGGCCGGACCGATCACCGTTTGGTCGCCGATCACGAGCAGGTGAATCCGGTCGCGCGCCGTATCCAACCCGAGCTGTTCCAAAGTAAGCATGACGTACATCCATAGAGTTCCACCGATGCTTTGCACACCGACCCGTTTCCCTGCCAAGTCTGCAGGCTTTCTGATCTCAGGTCGCACGACCAGGTAACCCCGGCCGCGGCTGACAAAGTTTGCGACCATTTTCAGTTCGACGCCGGCCGCTGCCGCGCCGAGAACCGTAGTTCCTCCCGTGTAGCCGACGTCGATATCACCGGCCGCGAGACCTGCGACAAGCATCTGATTGTTGCGTACCAACACCACCTGCGCCGTGAGGCCATACTTGCCGAAAAAGTCCAAGTCTTGAGCGATCCAAAGGGGCGCGACTCGCGGAGTCGGACTGGGAAATCCGATCACAACTCTGGTGGGTATGGAGGCGGTGTGGGCGGCGCTAGGCTTCTGCAAAACCGCATAGACGACCAGCGCGACCGCCAAGCAAAACCGAAATGACAGGCAACAATTTGCGAAAGTGGAAGAGCGCGCCACGAAATGACACTCCTTTCTGGCTTGCAAATCGAACGACAAGACCCTACTCGACTGCGTGTCTGCCTTGCAAGAGAAATAAATAGTGATGAGTCGATATCACTATTCCGCCTACTAAAGGAAAACTAGCGGCGTTGCGCATCAATATTGAATTACTCCGCAGCAAGCTGACGGGGTATCAGAACATAGCGATGAGAATTTATTTCAAAGCCGTCACCCCCGAATGTTTTTATCGGGGGTCCAGTTCCAGTCTCGCCTGGATTTCCGCCGAAGGACGGATCCGTCCAAAGCCCTGTGGCGGACC
>VBKY01000120.1 GCA_005879255.1 Deltaproteobacteria bacterium | reverse complement strand
GCCGGCCGATCCTCGCCTCACGCCGGAGCAGCGCAAGGTGCGCGACTTTACCAATTCCCGAATGGTCATCGACGCGACACGGCCCTACGAGTGGCGCGACAAGTTCCCCAAAGTGAACGCGCCAAGCCAGGAGGTCACGCGCAAGGCGCGAGAGATGTTTGGCTATCTGCTCAAATAGCGCAAAAGACGAAGTAGGGGCGGACCTATGTGTCCGCCGGTTAGGACATAATCCGTCGAAGAGATGCAATATGCGCAAGCAAACGTAGAGGCGACTGGCGGTCGCCCTTGAATTCGAAATCGCTGAACAGCGCATTCTCCAAGAATTAATTCCCAGCATGCAATATCGTTATTTAGGCCTACAGCGGCTGAAAGTCTCGGCGATCGGCTTTGGCTGCCCGCCGTTTCAAGGCAAGCTCAGCGATGCCGATGAGAAGCGCGACATCGCGGTGATTCATCGCGCCATCGAATTGGGCGTGAACTTCATCGACACCGCGGATCACAACAACGGCAACAACGAAGAGTTGCTGGCCAAAGCGCTGAAGGGAAAGCGCAGCCAAGTTATTCTCGCCAGCAAGTTCGGCAACCTCCGCGGTCAACCATGGCCTGGGGCGCAGGGAAAAGACGTCGACGGCCGACCCGCATATGTTCCGGTCGCCTGCGAAGCGTCACTGCGAAGGCTGCAGACCGACTACCTCGATCTCTATTATCTCCATCGCATCGATCCCAAAGTTCCCATCGAAGATACTATCGGTGCAATGTCGCGGCTCATCGAGCAAGGAAAGATTCGCCACATCGGTCTCAGCGAAGCCGGACCGCAGACCATTCGTCGCGCCCATGCGGTCCATCCCATTACTGCGGTGCAAAGCGAGTATTCACTGTGGACCCGCGACTACGAGAGCAACACAATTCCTGTCGCCCGTGAGTTGGGCATCGGCTTCGTTTCTTACTACGCGCTTGGGCGCGGCTTCCTTGCCGGAGCCGTGAGAACATTAGCCGATCTCGCTGAAAAGGATGGGCGGCGCAAAGCGCCGCGATTTTACGCCGAGAACTTCGAGCATAACGCCCACTTGCTCGGCGAGTTAGAAAAGATTGCGAAGCATAAGAAGTGCACTTTGGCGCAGCTGTCACTCACGTGGATTCTCCATCAGGCTGAAAATCTTGTGCCGATTCCAGGGACGCATCGAGTCGCCCATCTGGAAGAAAACGTCCGCGCGGCGGATATTGTCCTCACTCCAGATGAACTGGCGGCAATTGACGAATTATTTCCCCAAAAGAGCGCCGCCGCGGGCGCGCGTCATGATTATGATCGCTCGAAAGAGCTCAATATCTGATAACGGATCTTTCGAGTGATGCCGCCGATGATCGCCATCAAAATGCGACAACGCTCAGGCAGGAATCCCCGGCGCGTTCGGCGCGCACAATTCGCGCGTCATGTTCATATTTGCGCGACCGGTCGAAGCTCTTCTTGAACTTCTGTCCGCACATTTATCTCGCCTTCACCAAAGCTCGCTAGTTCTCCCCGGGCACGCGGTTTGCCTTGCTCGCTGACGAACCATCACTTCGTCACAGACTTCGGCATTCTATGGCGGACCAACGCTTGTCGATCGTTGTCCACGGACGCGGTAGTGCGAAAAACAGAATGGAGCGGTCTATGAAATCCAAGTTACCTTTGACTCTCTTCGCGCTTCTGGTGATAGGAGCAATCGCATGGAAAGCAACCGCGAACACTCCGCAATTTTTCGGTGATCCACTTAACGGTCTGACGACGGAGCAACTGACTCGCTTCGATGAGGGCAAAGATGAATTTACCGAGGAAGAGACTGCGACCAACGGCCTGGGGCCGGTGTTCAACGGCAAGTCATGCGCCGAATGTCATTCAAGCCCGGCGGTCGGTGGGGACAGCGATATCACCGAAATCCGTTTCGCGACGATCACCAACCACCAATTCGACCCATTGACTCAATTTGGAGGATCGCTGATCCAGTCACAAGGTATCGGACCGATCAGCGCCTCGTGCAACATTCCCGGGGAAACTGTGCCGTCTCAAGCGACTATCGTGGCCAAGCGCAGGACCACGCCGCTTTTTGGACTTGGTTTAGTCGACAATGTGCCCGACCGAGTCTTCTTCGCTATTGCTGATTTGCAAAAGCGGCTTACACCCCAAATTGCCGGGAGACCGAATTTGGTCACTGACGTCTTCACCAACCCCAACCGTTTGACCGTCGGTAAGTTTGGCTGGAAGGGACAAGTTCCCAGTCTCAAACAATTCGCCGCGGACGCCTACTTGAACGAAATGGGCATCACCAGCGCCCCATTTCCAAATGAGAATTGTCCGCAAGGAAACTGCGCCGTGCTGACGACCTGCGACCTGGTTCACGATCCCGAAGATGATGGATCGGGGGTGGAGGCGTTCACTGATTTCATGACGTTCCTCGCTCCGCCGCCGCGCGGCGCGATCACACGCCAAGTGTTGGCCGGAGAACTGGTATTCTTGAAGACCGGCTGTGCTGGGTGCCACCTTCCGGTCTTGGAAACGGGACGCAGTTCTATTGCGGCCCTCGATCGAGTGAAATTCTTTCCGTTCTCTGATTTTCTCTTGCACGATATGGGAAGCTTAGGCGACGGCATTGAACAAGGACGTGCGACCGGACGCGAAATGCGAACAGCGCCGCTTTGGGGCTTGCGCGTGCGAACCACTCTTCTCCACGACGGTCGCGCGACCTCCGTCGCAGATGCAATCCTGGCACATGACGGACAGGGCGCGCGAGCGAAGCAGCGCTTCAATGCTTTGACGCCCAATGAAGTGAATGATTTATTGGCGTTTCTGAATTCGCTGTGACATTTGGTCGCGGAAATCGTTCCGACAGTTCAAGTCGTTCAACGGTTCAAGGTTCAAAAGTTCAATCGAGACAGCCGCCTTCAGAGTGCATCCGGGGCCGGCATGACCTCGCCGCAATTTTTACACGTGCGAAATTCTTCGCTGTCGTAAAAGTGTCGATAGGCTTTCGACACAGGATCTTCCGCGTAATCTCGCACCACGAAGCCCTCTTCGTGCAAAAATGCGTCGCACTTCGCGCAATACCAATGAAAGCGATCGATCTCGCCGTCGCGCCTTTTCCGTTCTGAGATCAGCGCAAAGGCGTCCGGCGAGAAGCGCGGCGAATGCGCTGTGCCGGCCGGAGTATAAATCATCGAGCCTTGCGGGATGACCGCGACTGCTTCCTTGCCTTCCGCCGTGCGGTAGTGCAGGCGCATTTCCCCTTTAATCATCTGCATGGTTTCATCGCTCGGGTTGATATGAAACTCGCTGCGGTATTCGCGCCCGCGCGCTAGAAAAACCAAGGTGTCAGGATACTGCCAGAGCACGCTGACGCGTTTGCCGCTCTCGGCAAGCTCGCGGCCGCGCTCAAGCAAATCAACGATGGGCATTTGAAACATGGAGATTCTCCGTAAAGAATTTGACGCGTTTATGAACAGCGCAAGTTAACCCGCATTCATCCTACGCGGCGCCGCGGCGCGATACAATTGGCGTCGAGCAAGATCAGCGCCGCCGCTTTGCAAAGATTACGCGGAAGCGTAAGAATAGAAATTGCGCGCTTCATCGTACAAGCTAACATGCAAAGCCTCAGGAATCTTCGAACCCTCCGTTCCCTCAAACATCGCAATTTTCGTCTTCTCCTGGAAGGGGCGTTGATATCGAGCTCGGGCGACTTCATGCAGAACGTTGCGCAGAGTTGGCTGGTGTGGCACGTCTCGCGCTCGCCCGTCGCCATCGGCGTCATCGCTTTCTTTGACACGTTGCCTCGGTTGTTGGTAGGCGCCGTGGGCGGCGCTATCGCCGACCGATTCGACCGAAGGCGCGTGCTGATGATTACCCAAACCGCGGCGATGATCCAAGCGATCATCTATTGGCTTGCCGTCGAGTTTGAAGTCATTCAGTTGTGGCATATAGCCGTCTTGACGTTCTTTCTCGGCATCGTGAATACGATCAATCAGACGTCGCGCCAATCCTTGGTCAATAGCCTCGTGCCCAAAGAGGAGCTGCTTAACGCCATCGGGTTGCAGTCTTCGGTGTTTAACTTCTCAAAAATTTTGGGACCGACGGCAGGTGGATTGATCATCGCGTCTGTCGGCATCGCCGGATGTTTTCTGGTCAACGCGATCAGTTTCGTATTTCTGCTTTTCAATCTTTACCTGATGGAGTTGCCGCCGTGGGAAAAGCGAAAAGATGAACAGAATATGTGGGCCGATGTCAAGGAAGGATTTAGGTATTTGCTAAGCAACCGGCGCCTGCTCTATATCGTCGGTTTGTCTTACGTGATCGCCGCGTTCGGCGCTCCATACAATCGATTTGTGCCGATCTTTGCAACCAACGTTCTGCACGTCGGCGCATCGGGTTTTGGTTTGCTCATGTCCGCGCCTGGAGTCGGCGCTACCGTGGCTGCTTTGGTGCTGGCCTCGCTTCAGCTCGTTGGGTTTTGCGGTGTCTCTTGCTTTATTCGCTTTCTCTCACAATTTCTTTTTGTCCTTTCTCTTTTTGGCGATGATAGGCTTTTGCCAGATCTCAGGGCGGGCACTTTCCAACACGGCTATCCAAACGTCGACGCCGGATAATTTGCTGGGACGGGTATTGAGTTTGTTCTTTATGGACCGCGGACTGTGGTCGCTGGGCAGCATGCTCATCGGCGCGTCGGGCGCGGCGATCGGCATGGATTGGACCTTCGCCACCTGCGGCGCGGTTTGCGCGATCACCGCGATCACGCTGATGATTGTCAGCCGTCGATACCGAGCTGAAGTAGCGCGTCAGCGCGCAGATTTTAGCAGCATCACGCAACAATCGGATCTGTGACCGGTATGTGACTCGGAATCTTCGGCACGCGGGTTCTGGGCTTGCCGTCGACCCCCGAGTTGCCGGCGCCGAGTAGCAACATTCTCCCGGTGCCCGTATTGCATAGCTGGTAAGGCTCACCGGATTGGAGCAGCACAGTGTCGAACTTCTTCAGCACAAACTCTTTGTGCGGAGTGCGAATGGTGCACTCGCCTTCGAGCAACATGAAGATATGATCATCGTTATCATGGTAGTGCATGTCGTCCTGAAGACGTCCTTCGCAATTGATCACCCAAAAATACGCAAGATCAGTTCTCCACATACTCAGGTGGTTGACGCCCGGATTCGCGTCGGCTTCCTTAATGGGATTTTTCATCTCGACCATGGTGTTCCTCCTTTATTCTAAGAGTTCCAAACGTTCCAGTTGTTCCAATCGTTTCAGATCTTGATTCGTTCAATGGTTCAGGTGTTCAATCGTTCAAGGTTAGGACTCAGCCGTGATTGCGCGGTAGTCTCTCTTTGGGTTTTACCAGACGTCCGTGCGTGCCATCGCAGTAAGGATGATCTTTCGACTTCCAGCAACGGCAGATGGCGATGGTTTGCGGCGGTTCAAGCTCCAGAACAAACGGCCGAATGTTTGTCACTGCATGGGAGCCATCGCAGAACGGCAAATTCTTACTTCGCGTGCAGCGGCAGTACGCCACGCTCTTCGAGACTTGCTTGACGATCGTGGGTTCGATCAGGTCATCGTAGGATAGGGGCATTGATTTCTCCCTGGTTTGTCATTGTAGGGTGCTCTGTGCTCTTGGATTTGTCAATTGATCGCCAGAGCATCGATGCTGTCTAACCGAATGATGATCCGGCTAAAAGTTTGATTGCGCACCTCGACCGCGTCGGCGCCGATGATTCTCACGACAACGCCAGAGATCGTTTGGCCTTTGACATAGAAGATAAGGCCTTTCTTTTCCTTCTCGCTGCGATCGAGAAGCTCTCGATAGTTCTGCGCGAGCTGCGTCTGCGCGGAAGCGATCGGGTAATTAAAATTTAGACTGACTAGCACAATCGCCGTCAATAGCAGCATCCAACTGACGACTTTTACAGGCTGTAACATCCGCGGCTTCCTTCCAGTAAGTGGTTTTGGTCCCACTTAGCGTAGTAAGCGTCAAACGTCAAATCGAGACTTACCGAAGCTGTGAAATACGGATGCGGCTCAACCGCGCTGGATCAATTTAAGCGCGTTATTGGCGAAAATGTCGTCGCGCTCGGCTGCGGTGATCGGCAACTCCTCGATAATTCTCCGGGCACGCGGCAAAAGGGGCAATAGCGGCGGCGCGTCGCTGCCGAAAAGCAGGTGTTTGGCGCCGACGGTTTGGTAGGCGCACATGACCGCGGGCGGGTGATAGGCGACCGTATCCATGTAAAGAGCTTTGAGATATTCGCTCGGGCATTTGGTAATCAACATCGGTTCGTAAGTCCCAAGGCCGGAGGCAAGATCGGCAAGCTCGTAGGCATAATCCATACGGCCGATGACGTCGCAAATCCCGCCACCGAGATGGCAGCCGACGAATTTTAGCTTGGGAAATCGGTCGAATACGCCGCGGACGATAAGGCGCGCAATGCTCAAGCATTCGTCGAAGGGTCTGCCGACGCTGGAAGCCAGGCGGTAGTCGCGCATGCGCTCCTCGCCGAAACCAACGGAAGGGGCATGCATCATCACGGGTATGCCGAGGCTCGTTACCAATTCGAAAAAAGGCTTCGCCTCATCGTCGTCGGGATAGGCGCGCTGGTGGCTCGAATTGATGAGCACGCCTTTTAGGCCGTATTCAACGACGGCGCGCTCCAGCTCTTTTACAAACGGCCCGCCGCCGCAGGGAAGCGTGCTGGTGAAAACAACGATCCGGTCCTTATATTTCTGCTGAATCTCCGCACCATACTCGTTCCAGCGCTGGAGAAATGCGAGCGACTCCTCGTTGGTTTTTTCTTTGAGGTAATGAATCGTATTGCTGACAACGCAAAGATCGATACCTGCCTTCTCATGAGCTTCTAATAAATTTTCAATCGTAAGTGGCGTCGTATTGCCCCAGTACCGTTCCTTGGCCAATTCAGGGGGGTAAACGTGGGCATGCCAATCGATGATCATTGTGACGGCTCCTTAGGGTATATTGCGCGACTGCATTTCATGGAGAGACAATTTTGATGGAATGCTTTTTTTCTTTTCCCTTTTCGCGTATCCAACCTCACCGCGCTTTTATCCCCAACTCCGCTTGTGCGTCCCGCAGAAAACTCAGGTCGACGACATCCGCCGGCATGACTTCTCGCGCGACTTTAGCGCTTCGCCGCGCTTGGTCGATGACGAGTCTTAATCCGTCTTCCGGCACACCGCCGTCGGCATTGAATAGATTTCTCAATGCGTCGTACGACGCGTACGCAAATTCCTGCTCGACTTTGCCCCAGTTGATCAGGATCCGCACCGCCTCTTCGCGATTGTCGCGAATAAAGCGATTGGCTCGTATGGTCGCCCTGATCGTAGCGCGGATTTCTTCCGGCTTCTCTTTGATCTTTCGCATATGAGTGCCGAGCCCGAGGTAGGGAAAGTTGAACAGCTCGTAGGCGCGCGCCAGGATGCGAAAGCCCTGCTTCTCCATTTGCGCGTCGGCAGGTGGAGAGATTACGACAACGTCCACCACTCGCTGCTTGAGCGCGGCAAGGCGCGCGGCGTCGGATCCTAAAGCCAGAATCTTGATCTCTTTATCCGAATCGATACCAGCTTGCTTCAGCATCATGCGCGCCGCGACGTCCGGAGTTGCGCCGAAGCTGCTGATTCCCAACGTCTTGCCTTTAAGATCTTTGAGGGATTTGTATTCCGGCTGAGCGATCAGCGTCATCGGCCAGTTATCGAGAAAGCCAGCAACGATTCTCACCGGCAGACCGGCGATGGCGCCGCCCACCACTGCGCCAAACAGTTGGCAGTAATCGATGTCGCCGGTGGCAAGCGCCGTGATTGCCACGTTGGGATTCATCCTGATGATCTCGGCGTCGAGATTTGCCTCCTTGAAGAATCCTTTCTTCTGCGCCATCGTGGCGGTCAGGTTCGGCATGTTGGGATTCGACACCGCGATGCGAATCCGATCGGCCGCGCCGATCGACGAGGCAAGGAAAAGCGCAATGACGAGGATAATCAGTAACGCCATTACCGAGACTAATTAAACACGCCCGAGACAAATAAGGAGGCCGCCAAGAGAGCGGAGCTGGCATGAGCCTGGCGAACTATTCCATCACTCCAATACTCCACCACTCCATTCCCTCATTACCGCTCTTGCAAAACGGTGAAGCCGCTATAACCGCGGATCTTGTCGACACGGACGAGCACGCCGTAGCCTTTGCGCTCGGGGTCCTTGTCGATCTCGGCTTTGATCGTCCGCTTTAAAATATTTTGGCGCATCTCGCCTTCTTTGTAGACGCTGGCTTTGCCGTAAAAGCGCCAGCCGACCCGGGCAGGTCCGTCGTAATAGAGCATGCAAACGTTGGGATTCTTTTCCAGGTTGGTCGTACTTTGACCCAGGGAGCGGTCCCAAAAGGCGATATGCTCGTCGTCGTAAATGAAGGTGCTGCCGCGAAAGCTGACGTCAGGATATCCTTCGTCGGATGTCGTCACCCACACGCAATACTTCTTTTCCTCGAAGGCTTTGCTGACCCGATCCTTCATTTCATCGGTGATTTTGATCATGTTCCGCACCTCTCGTTCAACGGGATTTTTACGCTTTTATCATTTATTCAAATCGGTACAAGGTAGCCGGGTTGTTAACGAGGATTCTTTCCCGCGTCTGTCGGTCAGGGGCGAACTCAGCGAGGAGATCGACAAGATCGCCGTCGTTGGGCGTGTGCCCCGGGACGAAATTGTTCGAGTGCGGCCAGTCGGTGCCCCAAATAACCCGGTCCGGCGCAGCAGAGATAACGGCCCGGGCATAAGGGATTACTTCAACAAATGGCAGCCCGAAGTAGCTATGGATGACCGTGTTGCAGATCTTGTCTGCGCCGCTGACTTTCACCCATACATGTTTGAGCTTCAACAGATCCAGCAGCAATTGAAACGCCGGCTGGTTCAAACCTTCCGCTGGTTTCACCCTGGCGATGTGGTCGATGACCACGGGAACCGGCATCGAGCGGATGCGCTTTTCCTGTTCGAGCAGACTTTTCGTGTCGATGTGTAGATCGACCGACCAGCCGAGATCGACAATATTCTCGACGCAGCGATCGAGCACGTCGAGCTTAACGTTGCCGCGTGGCCTGTCGAGCAAATTGAAACGCACGCCGCGAATGCCGCCTTCGTGTAAACGCCGCAGTTCGCTCTTTGGCGTTTTGCCGTCGATGCGTCCGACGCCACGGAATTTTCGAGCTGAATTTTTGATCGCGTCGAGCGTTGCCGAGTTGTCGAGCCCATGCACGCTCGGCTGCACGACTACGGCGCGTTCGATGCCGATGATGGCGATCATTTTTAGATAATGTTCCAATGGAGCTGCCGGCGGCGTGTACTCGTGGGTCGAAAGGAACGGAAATTGTTCCGGCGGACCGAAGACGTGAAAGTGCGTATCGCAGGATTGTGGCGGTGGTATAAATTTAGGCTTACGCGTATTGGGATCGGGGGGATAACAGTAGGGCATAGCTCATATCTCCAGCGGAATCTTTTAGCCTAGTTGACGTGCCGATGTCCACTTACTCGGACAGCAAATCCTCTTCGAGATTCCTACTTGATAATGACAGTCTTTTGGGAGTAAGAGTTGCTGAGACAAGATCGATTCCAGCGCGACAAAACGCTAATGTGGGAGCGCGAGCATGGCAAAATTTCGTATTCTGTCCCATGGACGTCTACAAGAGTGGGTGGCGGAGGAAAAAGGCTACTTTAACGACGAAGGACTCGACTACGAATTCATCGTCAGGCCGATTATCACGTGGGCTGCCGAGGTCGAAACCGTCGATTCAACGCCGGCAGACATTCAACGCGGCGCATTCGAATCCTATGAGGACGGGCGCGGTTGTAACCTGAGCGCAGCTTGCCACTGGACAGTCAACATGGCGGCGTCCGCCGGACACGGCAAGATGTGGGGCCATGCCTACTCCGTTTCGCCGTCAGGAATTTTCGTGCCGCCGGGATCGCCCGTGCACAGCCCCGAGGAATTGGCCAACATCCCGGTAACGGTCGGCTATCATTCCGGCAGCCATTTCTCGACATTGCAGGGGCTCGAACGCTTCTTAAAGCGCGAAGAAATCAAATTGCACTTCGGCGGCCTGCTGCTCGACCGCTTGGCTTCAATCGTGGATCGCCAAGTTCCAGCGGCGAGTCTTTTCGGCGCTCCGTTCTATGTCGCGGAGCAGCTAGGATTTAAAAAGATTGTCGACACGACGTTCATGATTGGCCATCTCGTCACCGAACACGCCGACCTGCAAGATGTCGAGGGATACTTCAAAGCGTTGCGACGCGCGCAGCATGATATCGACTTGGAACCGGAGGCTTACAAACATTATTTCCTACGGGAAGTGCCCGAGCGATATCATGGCATCGTGGACATCCGCCGGTTCGGCCCGGGTGAGCGCATCGTCTTCGAACCTTATCCGCCCGAAGCTTTTGAGCGCACGCGCCGGTGGATCGAATCGTGGAATCTTTTCCCGGCGGAACAGCAAGGAAGTGCCGGATACGAGGTTTCTGTCGTTTGATTGGATCTCGCGCAGGAATGATTATTTAGGAATCCTGCCACGACGGACAGCATAGCGACGTCGAAATCAATTCATTTCGTGGTGTGCCGCTTTACCCAATCGAAAATCACCTGGTTGGTTTCTTCCGGCGCTTGCCAGAAGAATCCGTGCGATTGGCCTTTTAATACCTTCAACTCCGCGGCGGGAATTCTGTTCTTTAGAGTTTCGGCTTGAGCCAAGTGATTGCTTCGAGCGGAATCATTATCGCCGATAAGCACCAGCGTCGGGCATTTAACGTCGCCAAGCCGGTGTGTCGCTTCCCAATTGTGGCGAGCGACGATCAAGTGAATGTACTCCGGCAGCTTGGAATGAGTCGCCCAAGCGAGCTGGAAGAATTCTTCAACCTTGTCCGGATGCTTTTTGCGAAATTCCTCGGTGAAGAACGCACTTGTATCGCAGAACTCCTCGCGCAGCGCTTTTTCGAAACCTTTCTCGACAAGGCGAATGACGAGCCAGTGGGGCAACCCGGGTATGCAGTCTGGCCCCGGCCGCGCCGCTTGACCGGAACCGCTGGCAGCCATGATGAGACTTTTTACCCGCCCCGGAAAGTTTAGCGCCATCTCCAACGCGATGCGCCCACCCATGGAATGGCCGAGCAAATGCGCCGACGAAATTTTTAGATGATCTAAGAGAGCAACAACATCGTTGGCCATTTGATTGATCGTGTAAACCTGCTGGTTCGCCGTCGAACGTCCCGTGCCACGCGGATCGTGAACGATCAGGTTCATCGATTTCGATAGACCGGGTACTTGATACGGCTTCCATACTTCGCCGGAGAATGCTGTCGACGGAATCAAAACCAGCGGCTCTCCTGAGCCGTGGGATTCGTAGTAAAGATTTACGCCGGTGGGTAGATTCACATTGGGCATGTCACCGTGTCTCCTTCCGAAAGGTTAGACCTACAGCCCCATCTGCTTGATCATCGCCCGCGTCAGTGGACGCGCGTCGTCGAGTAAATGTTCCGACATGGTGTAGTGGTTCGCGTCGGGCTCGATGAGATATTCGACCGGCATCCCATGCTGCTTGCAATAATTGAAATAATCTTCGGACATCTGTTGCCAGCCTTTGGGTTCAGCGCCGCCTACGGCAACAACGAGGGGGCATTTTACCCGCGGTGGATGGAGCAACGGGCTGTTCTGTTTGGCGATCTCCGGCGTCATGCGTACTTGCTCTTGCACACTGATTTCCATCACCATGTCGAGATCATAGACGCCCGAGGTAGCGACCGCGCCTTTGATCAGATCAGCCGGCATTCCTTCTTTCGCCCAGTCGTGTGCGAGCGCCATAGCCGTGAGATGGCCGCCGGCGGAATGTCCGGCGACGAAGACCTTCGAGGGATTTGCGCCATAGCGGACAATATTTTTGTAGACCCAGGCGATTGCGGAACGAGTTTGCCTGACGATGTCCGCAACCGTAACTTCCGGACAGAGATCATATTCGACGAGCACGACCGTTGCGCCGCGCTTGGTGAACGTCGGCACGAAATTGCAGTTGTCTTCCTTGCTGCCGCTGCGCCAGTAGCCGCCGTGAATGTAGACCAGCACCGGCCCGCCTTGTTTGTCGGCTGCGTAAATGTCCAGTAGCTCGCGCGGCGAGCTGCCGTAAGGAACATTCAGCCACGACTTGGCACTGTCGCGCACCTTGCGCGCCTGCGCGGACCTGATCCTGGCAAGCTCAGGAAATTCCGGGACGGAAACCCGCGGGTTGTATTGAAACTCCATTTCATCTTGGCGAAAACCTTTGTAAGCTGGTTCACTCATGACTAATATCCTTTCTCGTTTTCATGGGCCGCGCGATTGTTAGCTAGCGCGGCGTGCGCTGAGGTCAACGTAATTCTGTAAGCTCAACTGCCTTTTCCCGGTCTCCAGTTCATGAATCATGTCCAACACTTTACGGCAGAGCGGCGTCGGAATTTTTAGCTTCTCTCCTTCGCGAACGACGTACGCCAAGGTAAAGTCCACTTCGGTTTTAATGCCTTGCTGAATCTGACGCAGTGGACCTTTACGGTCGTCGAGCTTCCACGATTTGGCGAATTCATTGACCGCGGCGAGCCGTTTATCGAAGGAATTGCTAGGATGAAAATCCGGCGGATTGTATTCCGCGAGCCGAATCCAGCGCGCGCCGACGGCTTTGCCAACCGCAACTACTTCCCCAAAGAATTCAGTCAAAGTGCGCCGGCTCGCTTCACCAGCGCAGCTCGTCACAAGCGACTCATCCGCAAGTGAACCATAATAACCTAAGCAAGTGTAGGTTAGCTTGCTCCACAGTACTCCGAGTATGTTGTCAGATATCTCGGTTTCCATGACGGTATTGAGCAGCTTGTTGAGACTTTCGAGTTGCGGCGTCGCTCGTCCGTGCAGGTGACCAATGTAAAGATGACCGCGGGTGGTCGTGTGCAAATGTCCTGGCGCGACTTTCCGGCTACCCATGCGAATCGCCATACCCACGGTGCGATCAGGCCCGACCCGGTCCTGGAGCAATGGTGGATTGATGCCGTTTTGCATGGATACAAGTAAACCATTCTCGGCAAGATGCGGCATCGCGGTGTGGAGTGCATCAGGTGTGTAGTTCGACCGCACAGCGATGAAGCCGATGTCGAATTTGCCCCGAATTTCGCTGGGATAAACAATGTTGATTCTGACGTTGAAGGGGCCATCGGGAACATCGACTTGCAGACCGTTCTCACGGGTCGCGGCGACATGTTCTCTGTCGACATCGACGAATGTCATGTCATGGCCGGCACGGGCGAGCCGGCCGCCGATGATGCCGCCGATTGGACCGGTGCCGATGA
>VBKY01000708.1 GCA_005879255.1 Deltaproteobacteria bacterium | reverse complement strand
TTGCGTCTTGGCATCGAAGCCCGCGAAGAGACCGTCGCTGAAATTGTAATCGTCGCCGACGATCCAGGAGGCGTTGGTGTACTCACGGACGTACTCTTCCTGAACGCGATTATGCTGGAGGGCATAGTTGATCATGCCGCCGACGAAAGCGATATCGGTGCCCGAGCGCAGCTTTGCAAACACGTCGGCGATCGAGCTGGTGCGGTTGAAGCGCGGATCGACGTGCAAGATATAGGTGCCCTGCTCTTTGGCGCGCGCCAGCCAATTCATCGAGATCGGGTGATCTTCCGCCGGGTTTCCGCCCATGATCAGAACGACATCGGCGTTGATCATGTCGATCCAGTGGTTTGTCATCGCTCCTCTACCGAATGAGGTCGCCAGACCGACGACCGTGGAGCTGTGTCAGAGCCGGGCCTGGTGTTCGAGATACACCAGGCCGAGCGCCCTCATCAGTTTCGCGAGGAGATAAGCCTCCTCATTGTCCAGCGCCGAGCCGCCCAGACAGGCGATCGCTTCCGTGCGGTTTACCACTCGGCCGTCTATCGACGTTTTGAAGGTTTTGTCGCGGGTTTCTTTGACGCGCGCGGCGATCCGTTCGAGCGCCCAGTCCCAGCTTTTCTCCTCCCACGCCTTGCCCCCGGGCGCGCGGTAGAGCACTTTCTGCAAGCGCCGCGAGTTGTTCACCACCTGGATGCCCGCCGCTCCCTTGCTGCACAAAGTGCCTTCGCTAATGGGATGGCCAGGGTCGCCCTCTATGTTGATCACCTTGCCTGCGAGCGTCGAGACAACCTGGCCGCAGCCGACACCGCAGAACGGGCAGACCGTAGTCGTAGCGGTTGCGCCGCGGGTTTTGAGCGGCGGAATCGCCGGGGCGCACCCCGACTGCGTTAGGGCGCCGATCGCCACCGTGCCCGTGGTCAACCCTTTGAGAAACTGCCGGCGCGTCGAGCGTGGCGCCGCGGGATTGACCGCGTCATCGCGCTCGTCTTCAGGTTTATTATTCATCTTTACCCTCTTTGAGCTGGCCGATTTGTTGCGGGCGTCCCGCATTTAGCAACAGCTCCAAACCGCCACGGTTTCTTCGGCGCAGCGCGACGGTGAAAGACTATGGGCAGATTGTTGATGTGCGCCGTTAATCCCAGCAGCGCCAAGATCACCTTGCCTTTGTGATTGAAATATCAGAATGCGAAGTAGTCAGGATATTGGACTTTGGTCCAATACGGAAAATGCTAGGGTAGTCGGGGAACGGAATGCTGCGACGGGATTGGCCAGCGAATTTAAATGTTTTCAGTTTTGTTCGCCCGTTTCAGTTGCGTGTCTTCCCAATACCAGATGATATGGAGCCACAGCCAAATTGCGGGGATAATGAGTACGGCGACAAAAAGAAGCGTGAGCATCTGTTGGTTGCATTGTTCTCATATCAGCTCACGTTTTGTGATCGGGATTTCCCTGATTTCGGCGTCCAAATACCCTGATAAGAATTGTCGGGGTATCTAACTGGTAGGCCGGGACTTAACTCGGATTCCGCAAAGGGCGAATGCCGGTCAGCGTTTAGCCGCTTGCGGCCGCGCTTCGCCTTTCCCATCGCGCAACGCGTTTTGGCCCTTTCTGGAGAAATCGATGGACTCGCCGAGAATCCGCGCTGCCTCTTGCGGCGCGTGGAAGCCGGTGGAGTTTTCCGCCTCGACGAAATCCAGGTAGAACTGCGCCTTGCGCTGGAAACCCTGCGCGGTTGCGAGTTCTTTCTCGGACTTGCCCGCTCCTTTCGCCGATTTGAGATCCCTGATCAAATCCATCAGGGCATCCATCGCCACATTGCGCAATTTGTAAGTGCGCTCTTGAATCGTCTCGATCCGCGCCTTGAGCTCTTCTTCGGGCCACTTGTGGCAGGTTTGGCAAGCGCGATTGATGTTGAGCACCGGGCTGCGCAAGGGCATGTGACAATCAGCGCAAGTAACGCCCGACCGCGCGTGAATGCCCTGATTCCACATCTCGAACTCCGGATGCTGCGCTTTGAGCACCGGCGCGCCAGTGTCGGCGTGCGTCCAGTCTTTGAACTGCGCCTCGTCGTAGTAAGCCTGAATGTTCTCGACCTTGAGCCCCTTGGCCCACGGATAGACCAGCCGCTTCTCCGGCCCTTTGAAATAATATTCGACGTGGCACTGACCGCAGACATAAGCGCGCATCTCCTGGCGCGTCGCCTGCTTGTTGACGTCGTAGTTTTGAATTCCTTGTGAGGCCTTGAAGGCGCGGATGCCCTCGATGAAGCCGGGACGTGTGACCCGCAGTTGCATCGTGCCAGGATCGTGGCAGTCGATGCAGGCCACCGGATGCGATACCAGCTTGCGCGCCTCAGTGAACGGCATTTGATTGAATTTCTCGAAGCCCGCGATAAGATCGCCGTTGCCTGCCTTCTTGTAGGGCACGTAAACCGACCCGTGGCATTGAATGCACGTGCCGGGTTGCTTGACCACTTGCTGCCGCTCGGTGAAAGTCTGATCGTCGAGCATGTAAGCGTGCCCGCGCTCCTCGCGAAAATCCTTGGCAAAAGCGTATCCGGCCCACATGATCTTCAAGCGCGGATCTTCCTCTATCTTTGACTGGGCAACCACCGAGCGCGGGTCGGCTTTTGTCGGGGTGTGCGGTAGCACGTCGCTGCCGCCGTACCGCGTGCGCACCTGATCCACTGTTCGCTTGTAATCGTCGTATTGCAGCGGAAAGTTTTTGCCCCACACCGCCGGATCTTCCATGTCATCGGTCAGCTCGACCACGCGATAAAACGGATTGCGCGCCTCCTGCTTCCGCTCGAGGATATTCATCAACAAGGCAACGCCAACGATGGTCGCGAGCACGGCCGCGCCGACGATGAGGTAGAAAAGACGACGGCGCCGGGCACTCACAGGATCGTTAATCGATTCGGCCATAGCTTCCTCCTCCAACGATTGCAGTCGCGATTCGTCTCTTCATTGAAGATGTCCCACCGTGTCATGGCAGCGCAGGCAGGCGAGCTGTCCGCCGCCCGATGCCGGGTGCGTTGCTTCGACGGCGTCGACGATTTCCTGATGACAGTTCCGGCAGGCCTGCTCGGTGATCTCCCGGCTGTGCGGCTTGATTTGAATGTTGTCTTCGTAGCCGCCGGTGGTGAAGAAAAAGGAATGCCAGAAGCCATTGGAGGCCTTGGTCGCATATTTGCCGACGAAATTTGCCGGAGTGTGACAGCTATTGCAGGTCGCCACCGAGCGGTGCGA
>VBKY01000119.1 GCA_005879255.1 Deltaproteobacteria bacterium | reverse complement strand
GCCAGCCGAAGAGGAACGCCCCCAGCGGCCGGATCAGGAAGCCGACCGAGAAGATTGCCACGGTGCTGAGGAAGGCCGCGACTGGGTGGCTCTTCTCGAAGAACTTGGCCGCGAGGATCGAGGCCAGGCTGCCGAAGATGTAGAAATCGTACCACTCGATGACGTTGCCGACGGATGCGGCAATGACGACGCGGCGAAGTTCTTTGCCCGAAACGTTAATTGCTGCCATAAGTTTCCCTCCTTTTTTGTAGACTCGCCTCAGTCCCTGAGAGAGCGCTTGAGCGGGTCTTTATCTATTTTCAGAACTTCGAGCCTGTTGCCGTATTCGACGCTTAGCTTGTTTCTGAGGTGAACGATGCCAACGACGAAGATCGCCAACGACCTGCGCGGTGTCACGTGATAGCCTGATGTGAAGCCACTAAAGCCCAATTGATTTAACCGACCAGCCGATAGATTGGTGACCAAGAACCAGATGCCGAACTGGAAGCTGGCGAGCGTTATGTTGTAGCGCCGGTACAACCATTTTTGTTCCTCCGTGAGATCAGCCATTAGCACCTCCTCGTGCGAGCTAGATCCTGACGCTACGAGTGAAAAACGTCGTTCAGAAGCTATGAACTCGAACCGCGCTCACGCGCTACAAATGTAAAGCGGTTCGTGGCAGGAAATACATCCATCGCCTCGTGGATCACGACAGGCGGAGCGCGCCGCGACCCGACTTAATCTGGGCAGGGCTTTAGCAGAGGCTGGAACAAGGTGTCAAGCACTTTCTTTTCTGGTGTTGACGCCTGATTGTTACCTGACGTAGGGTAACCGGCGGCGAAAAAGGATTCGCCGAATATTCTTGGGAAGGAGTCTAATAAGCGATGGAAAATCGCCGTTATGACTATTCACCGATTATTCGCCGGCCGAAAATTGAATGGCCGGATCGTGGCCGCGTTGCGCTCTGGGTGGCGCCGAATATCGAGTATTTTCACTTCGACATGCCGATCCGAGGCTCGGGCAGCAATCACACGCCCGACGTCCCGGGTTACACGCTGCGCGATTACGGCTCGCGCGTCGGCGTGTTCCGGATCATGGACGTGCTCGACAAATACAGCATTCGCGCCAGCGTGCTGTTAAACGCGGAAGTATGCGAGCAGCACCCGCCGATTATCGAGGAAGGCAATAAACGCAGGTGGGAATGGCTCGGCCACGGCATGACCAACAGTATCTCGATGCTCGATTATCCGCCGGAAGAAGAGCTGTCAATCGTCCGCAAAGTCAAAGAGATCATCACGAAAACGACAGGAAAAGCCCCGAAAGGTTGGCTTGGCCCGGGATTGGGCGAGACCGGCAATACCCCGGATCATCTGGCTGCAGAAGGATTCGAGTATGTTTGCGATTGGGGAAATGACGAGCAGCCGACGCCGATGCGGGTCAAGAGCGGTCGAATGCTAGTTGTGCCTTACGAATTGGGCGTGAATGATATTCGCGTGTTCATTCGCGAGAGCCACACAGCGGAGCAGTATTATCGAATGGTCTGTGATCATTTCGACACGCTTTACAAAGATAGCGAATCCGGCGGGCGCGTGCTCTGTCTGCCGCTGCATCCCTTCGTTATCGGCATGCCGTTTCGGATCAAATATTTCGACAAGGCGCTTGAGTATATTTGCGCGCATGACGGCGTATGGCGCACGACGGGCGGAGAAATCGCCGATTGGTACTATAAGCACTATTACAAAGAGCCAGGAAGGTTGGAAGACTAAAAGATTGGAGTACTGGAGTATTGGAGTGATGGAGTGCTGGGTTTCGGACTGAATACAAATTCTCTGTCTCAGAACCCATTACTCCAACACTCCAACACTCCAGCACTCCATCACTCCATCACTCCATCACTCCGATTCTCCTCACTCCATTATTCCAATACTCCAGTACTCCATGAAAACGCTATGGAAGCCCCAGACACTTTAAAAGCGCACGCTTTATCCTGGATTGATGCGTGGAACCGGCACGATGTGGAGGGAATATTGTCACGCTATACCGATGATGTGATGTTTCAAGCCGCGACGGTCGTTCGGCGTTGGAACAAGCCTGACGGCATACTGCTAGGGAAGGCTGAGCTCCGCGCTCATTTCGCCAAAGGCTTGGAGCTGGATCCTGATTTAAACTTTCAATTTGAAGAGATCTTTCGTTGTCCGGGTGGGTACGCGGTGCTCTCAATGGCAACCGCGTGATCGACGTCGTCGAGCTGGACGAAAGGCAATTGATTCGGCGCGCACGGGCTTTCTATGCCGATGACCAGAAATAACGTATCAGGAAGAATCGCGCCGGCCGATTACTTTTCACTCACTTCCGCGGTCAGCGAAACGGTGGAGCGGACGTCGACAGTTCCCGGCTCGACGGGCGTCGGCGCCTGCGCGGCGAGCGCTTCGCCTCTGGCGGCCATCACTTGGCGATAGATCGGTTGAATCGTCCGCTCGCCTTCATTTATTGCGGCGATGCGCATAATCTTGAGTCCGAGTGAAGCGGCGACTGCTTCGGCTTTAGACTTTGCTTTAGCCGATGCTTGACGCAGCGCTTCGAGCTGCGCGCCTTGTTCATCTTTGAGCGTAAATACCAGGCGGTTCACATTGTTGGCGCCGGCCTGCATGGCGCCATCGATTAAGCGACCGACGAGATCCAACGTGTTGGTTTTGATCCGCACCGTATTGCTGGCGGTGTAGCCGACGATCTCGGGTTTTCCTCCTTGAGGATAGCGATAATTGGGAGTGAGGGAGTAGCCGCTGGTCTTGACCTCGTCGCTTTTGCCCAAAAGCTTCTTGACTTCCGTGAGAACACGGCTTAATCGTTCGGCATTTTCTTTCGACGCTTCCGGGGCACTACGGGCTTGGGTAATGACGCCGATATCGATTTGGGCTTGGTCGGGCTCGGCGGAGATCATCGCTTCGCCGTTCACGGTGATCGATGGGACTCTCGGTCGCCGTTTGTCTTGTTGGGATCGAGCCGTCGACGTTAATAGAAGAAAAATGCCAATGATGAGCAATAGTTTTTTCATAATAAATCCCGCTTTAGAAAGGATCGTGCACAAAAGGCTACTCCAAATTTACTTAGGCCGCCAGCCTTGACGGCTTACCTCGGTTTGGTGAAAATTTAGACGTGCCGGATATGAAAACGTTCACCCTTGCGATTCTCCTTTTGCTCATTACTGGCTGTTCGACACAGCAATACAAACTTTACTGGCGCGCCAAAGACTTCGCTCTCGACCGCAGTCCGATGGTCGGCCTCCGAGGCCGGGATGAGCAGATTGTTTGGACGATTCCAACCAGGACGATTCAGGAAATGACGCTTGTGCACTTGCGCATTAGCCGCGCAGCAAATATCCAAAGCGACCTTTATATTGTCGAAGGAGACGATCCAAACGCGTTTGCGACCTTTGTCAATGGCCAAAGGGTGATCGGTATCAATCTTGGCATGGTAAAATTGATCAACGGTGACGTCAATCAGTATGCGGCATTGATCGGGCATGAAGCAGCCCATTGGGCAAACGGTCACGTCGATGCGGGGCAGACCCGCACAAACACGCTCAACGCTCTCGGCACATTGGTCGGCGTCGGTTTGAGCGCGGCAGGAGTACCGGCGGCTGGATTGATCACCGGCGTTGGCGTCGATCTTATCGACTCGTCTTACAACCGCGATCAAGAACGGGAAGCGGACGCACAAAGCATTGACTATCTGCTTCTAAGTAATTACGACCCGCGGGGAGCGATCACGCTGCACGAAAAATTCTTACATATGGATCGTGGATTGCGCTTGCCATTTCTATCGAGTCATCCGAGCAACGAGGAGCGCATGCAAAATCTCAAGGCGCTGATCGAAGCGAAAAGGCCGGCACAGTAGCGTATTCCGCTGCGCTCAAGATCGAACCGGCCCGGCGCGTGGTGATCCGATTTTATTCGTTATTCTGAGGCTCTGCTGAAGAATCTCGCATTAGGTCGAGACCCTTCACGTTCGTTCAGGGTGACAGCAAAAGATGAAGTCATTCGAACGGTCGCTACGGTCAGCGAAAAACTAAAGACCATGTTGTCGGGGTTGAATTGCGCGCGCAGCCGAATTCCTGCTACACCGTGAATGTGGAAACGGCGGCGCGGGTTCAGCACGGCATCAAAGGACAAGGCATCTTCTACGGCTGGTACATTGTCGGCGTCGGGTTTCTCGCTAACGTCGCTTCATCATTCGCCCTTGCCAGCACGCTCAGCATTTTTCTCAAACCACTAACCGCGGAGCTTGGCATCTCACGCGGTGTGTTTTCTTTGCTGCGCTCCGGCGAAGGCATCATCGGAGCCTGTCTCGCGCCGCTCGTCGGCACGCTGGTAGACCGTTACGGCGGGCGCTGGCTGATGGCGATCGGCGCGGCGATTGTCGGAGTAGGCTACTTTTTTCTCGGACACATCGAAGGTTTTGGGCAATTTGCGGCGATTCGTCTGACGCTCGTCACTTTCGGCGATGCATTGATGGGGTCTATGGTCGCCAACGTCGTCATTGTCCAATGGTTTGTGCGACGGCGCGGGCGTGCACTGGCGTTGTCCAGTATGGGCGTCGGCTTCGCCAAGGTCTGCATGCCGATCGTGGTCGCATGGCTCCTCGTGTCACTGGGCTGGCGCCAAACCTGGGTCGTGTTCGGCATTCTAACGATAGCGTTGCTGGTTCTCCCAGCATTGCTTATCGTACGGAGGTCGCCCGAGGAAATGGGCCTACGTCCCGATGGCGCAGCAGAACCTCTCGTGGGCAGCGCTGCGCCGGAGCGAAATAAGAACAAAGCGAACGAATTACTGTCTCATGATTCCGATGTTTGGTCGCGCGCGGAAGCTGTGCACAGCAGCGCATTCTGGTTACTCGTAATTACGTTTGGGATCTCCAGCATCGGCGTGACCGGTCTCAATTTGCACGTTTACTCCTACGTTACCGATCTCGGTCATTCCCCCGTTGTTGCCGCGAGTGTCATGAGTGTGATCGCGTCCATGCAGCTCGCATCGCCGTTGGCATGGGGACTTTTCGCCGAGCGCATCGACGTTCGCTTCGTTGCGATGCTGCGCTTCGTCGTTCAAGGAATCGGTTTGGGCTTGGCGATTTCCACGGGCAATTTCCTTTGCCTGTATGCCGGATTTTTTCTCTACGGCATCGGGCTCGGCGGCAACATGATTTTGCCGGATATTCTTTGGGCCAACTATTTCGGCCGCCGCTCGCTCGGAAAAGTGCGCGGCATGGGTTTATTGATTTCCCAGGTGCTTGCCGCCGTCGGACCGCCGTTTTTCGGTTTTCTCTTCGACGTCACCGGCGGCTACGGACTGTCGTTCGCGATCTTTGGCGTGGCCCTGATGACGTCGGCGGGATTGAGTCTCATGTTGCGGCCGCCGAGGCGGCGATCGGCCTAGTTGGAGTGTTGGAGTACTGGAGTGGTGGAGTGATGGGGTTCGGATAGACCTCCCAATACTCCATTACTCCAGTTTGTCTCGTCTTGCCGCGAGTCTCCGGTCTCTGATAGTAAGAAGCCAATTTACACAGAAAGGATTCCGTTATGATTATCGACATTCATAACCATATCGTTGCCGGTGAGCAGCTCCAAACCTTTCAAGCCGGGCTGATCAATAGCGCGGGGTTTCATCACCCCGGTGGCACCGTGGTCACGGAGAAACATATTCAAGAAGCGAAATGGCGTGGTCACAAGCATTCGGAAGTTTTGAACGAAGTCGGTACGGACTTCGCTTTTATCTCGCCGCGACCGTACACGATGATGCACTCCGCGAAACCGGAGAAAATCGTGCATTGGTACTGCCAGGCGGTGAACGACGCCTTGGCATTGCAGGTCAAGATGGAACCGAAAAAATTTCGCGCCATCGGCGGTTTGCCGCAGAACGCCGGGGTAAGCGTGACGAATACCTTCGACGAGATCGATCGCTGCATCAACGACCTGGGCTTCGTCGGCATCATGATCAATCCGGATCCGGGCGAAGGCGATGGTCAGACGCCGGCGATGGGTCAGGAGTACTGGTATCCGCTTTACGAAAAGCTGGTGAAGATGGACATCCCTGGACTCGTCCACGGCGCGAGCTGCAAAAATCCGCGCGAGTCGTTTCACGGCCACTTCATCACCGAGGAGAGCATCGCGATCCTGTCGCTGGTGGATTCCAAGGTGTTTCAAGATTTTCCCAAGCTAAAATTGATTATCTCTCACGGCGGTGGATCGGTGCCCTATCAAGTCGGCCGCTGGCGCTCGCAATTGCGCGGCCCCAACGACACCGAGAACTTCGATCAGCGGTTGAAGCAGCTCTACTTCGACAGCGCGCTTTACAACGTTGAGTCCCTGAAGTTGCTGTTTCGCATCTGCGGCCCCGAACGTTGCCTCTTCGGCACCGAGCGCCCCGGCGCCGGTTCGAAAACCGACCCGCGCACCGGAAAATGGTACGACGACGTGCGGCCGAATATCGAGAGCATCCCTTGGCTGACGGCGGAAGACAAGGAGAAAATTTTCCACACCAACGCGCAGCAGGTATTCACCAGGTTTAAGCAGTAAGCGAAAATGATTGGAGTGCTGGAGTAGTGGCGTATTGGGTTTTGACCCGCGCCATTACTCCACTACTCCAATACTCCATCACTCCAATTCCCATGCTCCCGACTCTGTGCCACCTTAGTTGAAAATTTTGCGGATTGCGTTCACCTTCGTCTGACGATGAACAGGACTCCCGCGCTCGAGCTGCGCGACGTCTCTTATTCCGCTAGCGGTAAGACGATTCTTTATACAGTCAATTGGACCGTCCAGCCCGGAGAACATTGGGCCATTCTAGGTCCGAACGGTTCCGGTAAAACGACGCTGCTGAAATTGGCGTGCGGTTATCTCTGGCCCAATGCGGGCGGCGTCGTTCTACGCAAGGGCAAAGAGCTCACGTATCTTCCTGAACTGAGAAAAAGCATCGGCTGGGTGACCGCTGCGTTGGTGAACGAGATCCCGACGCGGGAGAACGCGCTCAACACGGTGGTGTCGGGCAAATTTGCGCAAATCGGTTATCTCGGCGGCATTTGGGGACAAGCGAGCGTCGACGATTACGCGTGTGCGCGACGGTATCTGACAGAACTTGGTTGCGATCACGTGCGGGAACAGGAATTTGGTACTCTGTCGCAAGGCGAGCAGCAAAAGGTTTTGATCGCGCGGGCCCGTATGACCATGCCTTACTTGATCGTTCTCGATGAACCCTGCGCCGGTATGGATCCGGGAGCGCGAGAAAACTTCTTAGCCTCGCTGCGGAAAGTCGGTAGGCAGAAAAAAATGCCGGCGCTCATCTACGTGACCCATCATATCGAAGAGATTCTGCCGCTGTTCGGAAAGACGTTGGTTCTGCGGGGAGGAAGAGTGCTCTACGCAGGTCGGACCAAGCAGGTCCTCAAGCCGCGTGTGCTAGACGAACTGTACGGAGAATCGTTCTCTCTGGTTCGGAGAAAAGGGCGCTATTGGCCGCTAATAAAATAACTCACGATGCCGGGGCTCCGACAATCTGTCACGGATTCCGAATACTTTGGCATTCATGACGGCCGCGCAGAAAGACTCCTCTCCGCCGCGCCACCGGTGGTGGTCTTTGTGCGTGGTCGCGCTCGCGATCTTTACGGTGACGGCCGACGCGGGCCAGCTCAGCATCGCTCTTCCGGCGATTATCACGGAGTTCAGGGCCGACTTGACGCTCGCCGGTTGGATCGCGCTGGTGTACGCATTGGCGACGGCATCTTTGTATCTCCCCTGCGGCAGACTGTCGGACCTCGTTGGCAGCGCCAGACTGTTTAGCTTCGGCTTGGTTTTCCACGCGCTCAGTTCGTTAGCGGCGGGTTTTGCCGAGAGCGGACTCCAGTTAGTTATCTTTCGCGGTCTGCAGGCCGCGGGCAGCGCGTTCATCATGGCGAACAATTTTGCCATCGTGACGGCGCTCTTTCCGCCGGAGGAGCGCGGGCGAGCGATGGGAATTTCCGGTGGCACGGTCGCCGCGCTGGGCTATACGTCGGGACCGATCATAGGAGGATTGCTTACTCATGGTTTCGGCTGGCGCTCCAACCTGTATTTCACTGCGGCTCTTGGACTTGTCGGTTTCTGTGCCGCGCGCATCCTGTTGCCCCTAACGGCTGCAACCAGATCAGCCGGCAAAAAGGAACCGTTTGACTTCATCGGTGCGCTGACGTTCGCTTTGAGCGTTTGCTTGATTCTATTGGCCCTCACCACCGCTCAAAAGGGCGAGGTGTTCGATTCGGTCGTTGGCGGTGAGCTGCTCGGCGGGCTGGTATTCCTCGGCCTATTCATCCGGGTTGAATCCCGTTCACCATTTCCGCTTTTGGATCTCACATTGTTTCGCATCCCGGCGTTCACCCTGGGCAACGTTGCGCGTTTTGCAAGTTTCGTGAGCATCAGCACCAACGCTCTACTGATGCCGTTCTTTCTTCAGCTCGCGCTTGGATT
>VBKY01000118.1:3606-13518 GCA_005879255.1 Deltaproteobacteria bacterium | reverse complement strand
CGGAAACCGAGCTGAACGTCATGGCGGCGCTGGCGATGATCGGGCTCAGAAGAATACAAAAGAACGGATACAAAGCACCCGCGGCGATGGGAACTCCCAATACATTGTAGACGAATGCAAAAAACAAATTTTGCCGGATGTTCCGCATGGTCGCGCGACTTATGCGGCGCGCTTTCGCGATGCCGCGCAGATCGCCCTTTACCAAGGTAATGTGCGCGCCTCTCGATGGCGACATCGGTGCCTGTGCCCATAGCGATACCGACTTGAGCTTGCGCCAGCGCCGGAGCGTCATTGACGCCGTCGCCGGCCATGGCGATGATCCGCCCTTCGGACTGAAGGCGTTTGATCACTTCAACTTTTTGTTCGGGCAATACTTCGGCTTCCACTCGATCGATACCCAAGCGGCGCGCCACGGCCTCAGCCGTGGTCCGGCTGTCGCCCGTCAGCATGACGATCCTAATACCCTCTCGATGCAAAATTTCGATCGCTTCTTGGGTCGACTGCTTGATTGGATCGGAAACCGCCACGAGTCCAGCCACGCGGCCATCGATTGCGACGAACATCACCGTGCCCATCTCGACGCAATTCTTCGGCACGCGCGAGCAAGGGTGCGGGATCGATCGCCAGCTCTTGCAAAAGCGCCAGATTGCCGAGCACAATCGAAGGTCCCTCCACTTTGCCGATGACTCCTCTGCCGGTTAGCGAGCGGAACTTCTCAGTATTCGCAAGCCGCACTGCATCCTTTGCAATTAAACTTCTCATTACATCGGGATTTGTGACGTTCTCCAAAAAAAGTTTTACAACTTCAACTGGGATACGAGTCATGTTTATCTCCTTTAGTCGATGGCGCCTCTCTCCGCACGGGTTCGTTGCGCGTTTCGAAATTACACGAGGAAACCGGAGCAACGCATGTGCCAGAACAGATCAATGTTCGGAACGTCTGAAAACGTGCGGATCAGGAGAGCCTTAGATGGTGCGGCTTGATTTCAGACGGAACGTAAGAAAGATCCTTGATTACTCATCGGCACGTGTAGAAATGTCGACTTTACTAGGACGAACGATGCCACGTTTTATCCGTGCCTGAAGAGGAGTGCGCTTCATCGTAAGTCGACCGGCGGCATCTGTGGGCCGCCGATGATGCAGTTCGTATCTTGGAAAGGGTGAGAGTCACGATCAGAAGTTCCAGAACAATATCTCAAGCTCATCGACGAAGAATCGACGCGGATCTGCCGATGAGATGGAGAAACTCGTGCCGAGCTTCCGCGCTATACAGAAATCATCGCGCTTCTCAAAGCAGAATCAGCGACGAATATAGGGTTGCAAGACCCTGCAATCTGCTGATTTGTGCGAATCAGAATGCTGCGTACACCGCTCATTGGTTGCCGATCTCTCCGCCGGGCGGATGGCTTCGCTCAGATGATCCCGGGGTAGCGAAGCTCGGTCATCATGCCCGTCATCATGTGGTAGAGATTGTGGCAGTGAAACGCCCAGCGGCCGGGATTGTCGGCGTCAAAGGCGATGGTGACGCTGCCCATTGGCGGCACCAGGACGGTATCGCGCACGGCACCTGCGAGTGGGGTACCGTTTATCGCGACCACCTGGAAAGCGTGGCCATGAAGATGCATCGGGTGCGGCATCATCGTGTGGTTCAGCATCTCGATTGCCACGCGCTGGCCCGTGGCGATCATCAGCGGGGTTACGTTGGGCCAGTATTCGCCGTTCAGCGACCAAGCATACGGCGTCATGGCGCCGGCGAGGATCACGCGGTGCTTCACATCAGGCGCGCGCGGCGCCAGCGGGGTGACCGCTTCGAGGCGACGTTCAAGGGAGAGATCGATCGGCAGCGCATTTTCTCCAGCCTCCGTGGCGAGCCGTGACACAGGCGCGCCGGACGCTGCGAGAACGATGCCCGTGCGTGCCCGCTTGCCCTCGACCTGCGCGAAGATTGGATAGGCACCCTTTCCAGGAAGATCGATCAGCACGTCGAGCCGCTGGGCGATGGCGAGCGGGAGACGGGTGCCGCGCACCGGTCGAACAGGATGGCCGTCGACGGCGACGACGGTGCCGGTGAGCGCACCGAGATCGATCCAGAACTGCGTCGCGGACGCGGCGTTGATTAACCGCAGCTGGACGCGCCCGCCCGGTTCGCTGCGGATGACCTCCGGATCGGCCAACGTGCGGTCATTGGCGAGGAATGCGTCGTAGTCGATGTCGTTCAGGTCCATCGCCATGCCGGACTCCATGTTCATGGCGCCCATGCTTCCCGAGCCCATGTTCATGTTGTTGCCCATGCCATTCTTCGGCATCGCACTCTGACTGCCGTTAGATTTGGTCAGTCCAGCGAGCAACTCATCCGGCGTGCGGAAGCTGAAGTCATGCAGCATCAGCACCACCTCCTGCCGGTCGGCGCGCATATCCTCGGCGCTGTGCACGATCAGCGGCGCGGTCATCAGGCTCTGTTCCTGCATGCCCTGATGCGAATGCATCCAGTACGTGCCGGCGATCGGCGCATAATCATAAGAGCGGGTGTCACCCGCCGGGATCGGCGGCGTTTGCGGCCAGGGAAAGCCGTCCTGCAGCCAGGGCGGCAACTGGCCGTGCCAATGGATGATGGTGGGTGTGGCGGCCTGATTCACGAGATCGACGTGAAAGCGCTCGCCGGGCGAGAGCGTGATGCCAGGTTTTCCGTTCCGCCCGATAAGGCCGAATACTTGCGCCGGTTTGCCGTTGACGGCGAGCGTTCTGGTGCCGGCAGTCAGGCGAAGCTTGGTGGTGCGGGGTTCGGGCGCGGCAGTAGCCCTCATTATTGGCAGGAAGGGGATCGTAACGCCCATGGCAACGCCGTACGCAAGGATCTGCCGGCGGGTTAGGAGGGTAGGCTTTCCGCTCTCTCTCAAGGGCGTTTTCCCGTTATGTGCAGTCCCTATAGCCACTCGGCCGCCTCCGGCGGGCGTTCATGTTAATCCTCTCGGGCGTGCCGCCGCCTTTCTGTTCATAGTTAAGACGAGCAACGCATGTGCCAAAACAGATTGATATCCAGAAGGTCTAAGAATACACGGATCAGGAGAGTCTCAGATGTTGCAACGTGGTTGCGCACCGATTGTGACGAAGAACACGTGACTGCTAATCGACAGCTGTTGACGACAGCTGTTGAAATGTCGACAAAGAACAGGAATAAGTATCTCGCTTGGTAGCCATTGATTTCGTCTCGCGAGAGCGCCTTTATCTCACGCGTTTCCTGACCAGCGTACGGCGATTATATCTCCGCAGCCGATGCGACTGTAGTGCCAATAAACAAGGTCGCTATCAAAAACCATTTCCACTTCATAAAACACCTACCTCCTGAGAGAACGATGACGAGCCGTAACCCGTTTCAACCTTGGACTTCACTTCGTGTACTGTTCAGGATTCCGGTCGAACTTTTCCTTGCAACCCCTCGAGCAGAAGAAGTACGACCGGCCGCCGTATTGACTCGTGCCCGCTGCTTTTTGCTCCTCTACGTCCATGCCGCAGACTGGATCTTTTGCCATACCTTTCTCCTCCTTAATTAATTTCGTGCGATACAAAAGCAGAACCACTCCGAGAACTACTAATGCCAGACTGATCCACTGGTATTCTGTCATACCAAGAGCCACGACGGGATTGGCACGCCAGAATTCCACGATAAACCGCATCGATCCTGCGAGAATCAAATAGAGGTAGAAAATCGTTCCGGGCAGATGATGTCCTTTTCTGAGAGCCCAAAGGATGGCGAAAACGACGAGTGACTGGACAAGTTCATAGAGCTGAGTCGGATGTACCCTCACCCCCGGCGGATGGCACACCGGTCAATGGATCGACCCATCCGGCAACTGCGTCGGAGAACTCCATTGCCCAAGGTACCTCGGTCACCCTTACCCCACGTCGCATCACCGGCAAGAAAGCAACCTATTCGTCCAATGCCGTAACCTAGAGCAAGACCTGGTGCTGCCATGTCGGCGGCCTGAGCTAACGGCAGCTTGTGTTTCTTAAATACCCACGCAGCTGCTAACGCGCCAGCAAACAGTCCGCCGTACCAGCTAAAACCGGCGCCGCTGAAAAGGAATTCGAATGGCGCCTGTGTGAAATTTTCCCACTCCTCTAAGATGAAAAGCAGACGGGCGCCGAGCAATCCCGCAATGGCGGCAGCAAAGACAACGCTGGCAGCAATCTTTGGATCGTGGCTATACCGTTTCAGCTCCAGACGGAGAATCCAGACTGCGGCCAAAGCTCCGAGAGGCCAGAGAAGACCGAGGCTGTAGATAGTGATTGGGCCAATCTTAAAGAGCACGGGATACATATTTGCTAATGGCCGGTGTGCTCGTTAGGTTTTAGCCCTTTAAGCGAGGCTATATAGGAAGCCAGGTCCGCAACTTGTTTGACGGTGAGAACACTATTGTAGTCCGGCATTTTGGACTTTCCGTCTTCGCCAACATAACCAAGCTTTTTAGCGTCGGCGTCGATCACTGCGTTGGGGTTAATAATGGACTCCGCGAAAAATTCTCGTGGATGCATGCCAGCCATCTGGGACAGTTCCGGGCCGACTCCTTTTTCTCCTTCCGCAACCGCAGGAAACTTTTCGCCTTTGACTTCGTGGCACTTGTAGCACTCAACTTCGACAAAAATTTTTCGTCCTTCCGCTGGGTCACCCTTAGGCAAAGTAAACTTCCAGTCAGAGGACATTCCGTGCGCGCCCATTTCCTGGTGACTTACTTCCTTCTCTTTCCTCTCTTTCGAGCAAGCAAAAAATGCAATCAGAACACCAGCCAGCGCTATGATCCGATGCATGAGTCTAATGTCCCGCTTTTCCGCCCGAGTGATGGGAGAATCGGAGATGCGTCCAGCTGTCCTTTAGCTTGAGGCTGACAACCGCCGTGTCCCAATCCGTCAGTCCTTTGATCGGCTCGCCCTTGAGGAGCGGACCTTCTTTGGGATCTTTGGAAAATTTAAGATCCCGCTCATGCTGCGCACCATTGTGGCTCTTGACTGTCAACTTCGCTTGCATGTCAGTACGTTCCAAAGGCTTCATGGCTTTGTCGTATAGATAAACTTTGGGCTGGCCGGTCTTATCGATTAATAATTCAGCATGCATCCCCTCGGCTTCCTGAACGACTCCACCATGAGGAGTTTTATGGCCATGCTCCTTCGCGGCCTCGCCGGCATACAGGACAACAGAAAACGCAATCGATGATAGGAACAGAAAAACAAACATCTTGAACCGCATAAACATTAAACCTCTCTCTTTTGTTTTATTAAGTTAGTCTTACTTGTTCCCATAAGGTCCCTTCGAAGCTTTACACTCCTCTGTCGTCGGACCTTTCTTGATATAAATCGTCTGGGTGTAATGAGCAGGGCTGTTATCGTGTTGGGTAGGCTTTCCCTCGGGCTGGTCATACCAGGGTTTCCAGCCCTCTTTAGATTCAATTTCAACTATGAAACCAATTACCTCTCCGTTGAAAATCCTGAGGTTCAGCTTGGGATAGGTAGAAGGATAGTTGGGTGCCTCTGCGCTGAAACTATATCCACGACCCGGAGAGCAGATACCCCCGCCGGGTTTATAGTGCGGTGGGATCTTAAGGTCCGGCCCGAGTGTCACCTCGGCAGCGTATGATCCTGTCGCTCGAATCACGGAAATAAAAGCAATGAGAATTATTTTCTCCATTTTAAATTTCCTCCTTTCGAACGTCGCAAAAATTTATTTAGTTTATGTTCATCGAGATTCGTGCGAACTTTATCCTTGCGTACCACCGAGTATTTCTCCACGGTCGATAGCGAGCTGCCGTACGAAAACTTCATCTTTCTCCCAGCCGTATTTCGAATAAAGCACGGGAACGATGATCATGTTGAGCACCGTGGAAGTGAAAAGTCCGCCGAGGATTACGTGTGCCATCGGACGCTCGAGTTCTTTCCCAGCGATATCGCCAAACAGTAGAGGAAGGAGTCCCAGCGCAGCCGCGGCGGCAGTCATCAGAACCGGGGCGAGTCTATCTTTCGATCCCTGCACCACTACTTCGTCTCGGGAGAGCCCTTCCACGCGAAGAGTGTGGTAGTGGGTGACAAGAATAATTCCGTTTCGCGCAGCGATTCCGAACACACTGATGAGGCCGATGAGTGAGGGGATGCTCATGATGCCGCCGGTAAGAAAAATGGCGAGCACTCCGCCAATTAAAGCCAACGGAAGATTAGCCAAAACAAGAAAGGATGCTCGAGCCGAGTTAAACGCTTTGTATAAGAGAAGAAAGATCACCACGATGGCGATGCCACCGTAGCTCAAGAGAATCCTCGTCGCCTCCTGCTGGCTTTCGAACTGTCCCCCGTATTCAACGAAATAGCCTGAAGGGAGATTGACCTGCTTTGCGATCTTTTCCTGTGCCTCTCCGATCACGCTTCCGAGGTCTCTACCCGCCACGTTCGCCTGCACGACGATGCGCCGCTGCACCCGCTCGCGATTGATGAAATAAGGGCGATTCTCAAAACCAACTTCCGCCACCTGACTGAGCGGCACCTTGAGACCATTATGGCCGTCAACTAAAACGCCTTTCATCGCCTGGGTATCCCGGCGCGAAGCCTCGTCGAACCAGACAAAAAGATCAAAGCTCTTCTGTCCCTCGATGACTTGAGAAACATGTTCTCCATTGAAAGCAATTTGGGCGGTTTCCAATACATCTCCTGAGTTAAGCCCGAGACGAGCCGCCCGGTCGCGATTCACCTTGATCCGAACTTCAGGAACTCTAATCTGCTGCTCGAGTTGCAAGTCCCTGACTCCCTTGATGCCGCCTAAGATTTGCTCCACCTGCTGTCCTTTGGCCAAAAGCTGATCGAGGTCGGTGCCATAAATCTTTATTGCGATCTGCGCACGAATACCTGAGAGAACTTCATCTAGACGGTGGGCAATGAACTGACCCAGATTCACCGCGACACCGGGGATTTTTTCCAGATCTTCTCGAATGGCATGGACAAGCTCTTCGGGGTCCCGCTTGCCGTAACGCAGTTGAATATCTAACTCCATAAAATTGGGCGGCATCGCATCCTCGTCCAGCTCGGCCCGCCCCGCCCGTTGCGCTACCGACACGACCTCGGGATATTTTCTAAGCATCTGTGTGATCCGGTACCCCAGACGCATGGATTCTGGGAGCGAGGTTCCAGGGAGACTGCTTACCGCGAGAATAAAATTTCCTTCGTGGAATTCAGGGAGAAAAGAGCTTCCCATAAACGGAATCATGGCGACGCTGAGAACGAAAAAAACCACGGCAATTCCCATCAGCCAGCCTGGATGCCGGAGCGAAGGCATAAGAACCTTCTCGTATCCCGCCTTCATCTTACGAACCGTGAAGCTTTCCTCCTCTTTCTCTCCTTCCTCCCGATGTCTGGCCCTGACTAAGAGAAAAGAACAAAGCACAGGAGTCAGAGTCACGGAAACAACAAGAGATGCGAACAGAGATATCGTAAATGCGAGTCCGAGAGGCGTAAAGATCCGACCCTCGACACCGGTAAAAAAGAAGATCGGACCAAAGACGACCAGAATAATCAGCGTTGCATAAACGATCGGAATCCGGATCTCGCGCGAGGCATTGAAAACGACCCGTAATGGAGGATCGGGGTTTTCTTTCAGCCGGTTCTCCCGCAGTCGACGGAAAATATTTTCCACATCGATGATCGCGTCATCGACGACGGCGCCGATGGCAACAGCCAACCCGCCAAGCGTCATGGCGTTAATGCCCACGCCAAAGGCTCTCATGACAAGCATCCCCATCAGCAGGCTGAGCGGCATAGCGGTCAGAGTGATAAAAGAAGCCCGAACGTTGAAGAGGAAAAAGACCACCACGATCGTGACTATGACACCGCCCTCGATCAGGGCGCGCCGGAGGTTGGTAACGGACGATTCGATGAAGTTGGCTTGACGGAAAACCTGCGTCTCCAATTGGACACCTTGCGGCAGGGTTTTACGGATCTCCTCCAGTGCTTTTTCAACGTTATAAGTGACGGTAAGCGTGTCACCGCCGAAAAGCTTTGATACTGTTCCAATAATGGCCGGCTTTCCCATGTAGGCACTGTCACCACGCGGAAACTCCGGGCCGAACTTTACCGCAGCTACTTGCTCTAGCGGGATCGGAGTACCTTCGCGCTCCGCCACGACGGTTTTCTTAAGGTCTTCCAGCGAGCGGATTCGTCCTACGCCGGTCACCACAAACTCTTGTCCTGGAACAACAGCAAAACCACCCGGAACGTTTTTGTTGGTTTCGCGCAGTGCCTCTACGATCTCCTTAACCGTAACGTTGTATTGGAGAAGTTTGGGCGACGAGAGGAGAACCTGATATTGGAGATAGACAAGAGACGATTGCGGATCTCCCAGTCACAAAGCGTTCTCAAATCCAACAGTGAAACTTTGTCGCTTTGCAGGGAAAATTTTACGAGCCAGCTCACAGCCGATGTGATTGGCAGCATGATCGGAGCTTCGGTTCCCGGTGGAAACTGTTCTTTAACCTCCTGCAGTCTCTCGTTGACCAATTGCCGCGCTGTATAAATATTAGTTCCCCAATTAAAGATCACGATAACAGTCGATAGCCCTGCGGAGGACTTGGAGCGAACCACATCGACTCCAGGGGTGCCGTTGACTGCAGTCTCGATGCGAAACGTAATCAGCGTTTCTACATCTTCCGGCGATAGTCCCGGCGATTCGGTTTGGATTACGACCTGGGGCGGGGCAAATTCCGGTAGAACATCAAGCGACATGCGCCGAAGGATAAAAATACCGGCGATGAGAACCACTACATAGGCCGTCACTACTAATAGCCGGTTTCGTAAAGACCACTGAATGATCCAGTTAAACATGAAGTCTATCTCCTCATGGCCTAGTGAGTATGCCCACCGAGAGCCGCGCCACCCTGTCGGGCTATTAGAGACTGGGTGTAAAGTTGCTGCTTGCCATCCGTCACGACACGGTCACCAGGCAGGAGCCCTTTCTTGACCTCGACAAAGCGATCGTCTCTTGCTCCAAGTACAACGTCCGTGCGACGGAAAGACCCTTTCTCCTCCACAAACACGAAACTCTCCCCTTCGGTTGAGATCAGCGCCTCTATGGGAATAGCCAGAACTTCTCCCTGCCCGCCCACAACAATGTTCATTTCGGAGAACAGATTCGGTTTTAGCTTCCCAGATGGATTGACAACCTCCACCCATAGACGCAACGTGCGCTTTTGCGGATCAATCGTGGGACTCAACCGGGATATCTTCCCGGCGAAGACCTCATCTGGATATGAGGCGAGTCGAATACGTACGCTCTGCCCAACCTTCAGTTCACGAAGTGACTCTTCAAAAGCATCGCCCTCAACAAAGACCACTGAAGCATCAAGAATTTTAAAGATGACCTTACTCGCCTCCACTGTCTCTCCAAGAACTACGTTGCGCTCGGCAATCACACCTCCGATGGGCGCCGCGACAGAAAATGTCGCGATGGTTTTTTGTTCCCGCATTTTTTTGACGGCGGCTTCCGTAAGACCAAGAATCGTCAACTGCTGTTCCAATCCCTGGATCTCATTGAGGACAGATTGATGCTGGTTTTGCGCGGCTATGAGTTCTTTTCGAGCTGCGATCTTGCTTTCGACCAAGTTTTGTATGCGCTCAAGCTCGGCTTTCACCAAGGTAAGCTTGTTTTCCGCCTGCATGAGGTCTACTTGAACTTTTTGAATCTCGGCACTCTGAACTTCCGCGAGGCGCTGGCCCCTTTGGACCGCATCGCCAACTTTGAAGAATAGGCCAACTATCTTGCCTGAAACCCGACTGCTGACTTGAGCTTCTCGGTCGGGATGCGGCCTGACAACGCCGGCGACGCGAATCACGTTTTCAATCGTGCGCAAGTCGGCGGTGACTGTCTTCAAGCCGATATTTGCCTTT
>VBKY01000118.1:0-3555 GCA_005879255.1 Deltaproteobacteria bacterium | reverse complement strand
GCTGGTGTGGGGCCGCTTCCGCAGACGATTTCATGGCCTTCGGCGCCTCCTCAGGGCTCCCATGCTCTGCCTTGTCTCCATGAGTGGTTATTCTCCCTAACCAAAAAGCGATAACCAGGAGCAGCACTAGAACGGACGAAATGACAACATTCCTTGTGGCACGCATAGGTGTTTCCTCACTCGATTCCGGCCTGAAGTTTCAACTCAGCGAGGGACAAATTGTAGGTGGTTAGCGTATCGAGGAATTTGAGCCGGGCCTCGATGACCTGGTTCTGAAACAAAATAAGCTCGGGCAGATCAATTTGTCTTTCTTGATAGGCTCTTTGATACAGCTCCAGGCTATCGTCGAACTTTTTCAGTGTCTCATCGGAGTAGAGCGAGAGCTCCTTTTCACTCAGCGCGAACCGCGCATAGGCAGACCTCACCGCTTTCTCGATGGATTGACGAAGGTTTAGATAGTTGATGTTTGCTCTGGTCTTGCGCGCCAGGGCTTCACGAAGCTCGCCTTGTTTGCGGTCAAATATTGGAAGAGGAATCGAAATCTTGCCGCCCAAAATATTGTCTTTATCATCGCGCTCGTAAAAGGGGCCGACCCTGATGTTGGGAATTCTTTCCGCCCTCGTGAGACGCTCCTCTGCTTCGGCGGCTTTCGCTTCCCGTTCGAGCGCGGCAAGATCAGGCCGTTTTTCCAACGCCGCCTTAAGCAGTTCGCTTGGGGACAGTCGTGGAGGTGATACGCGGGCCAGATTCCCTGTAAGCTCGATATCCCCGTCGCCCTCCACGAATAACTCGGTTTTCAGCCTGTAAAGCAGCTCTTCATATTCTCTCTGGAGGGTGATGAGATCGCTTCTGGCCCGGTTAAGCTCAAACTCGGTGGTAGTGAGTTGCACTTCGGGGATATCACCCGCTTGCAATCGGGTCTTTGCGGCCTCGTAAAGGCGATTTCTCAGGTCCACCACCTGCTGAGACTGTTGGATCTTTGTTCTTGTACTCAAAAGTCTTAAGAAGAGTTCTGTGATGCGGAAGCGAAGCACTCTTTCAAAATCGCCGACCTCGAATTTCACCTTTTCGAAATTTCTCTGCGCCGCTTCTCGGCGATACGTCGGCTGCCCGCCGATCTCGAATTCTTGCATTAAGGAAACGCCTCCCTGAGGCACATTTCTGTTTGAGCCATCTTCAGTTTTTTTTTGACGGCGGTTCGAAACGTCACCTTCCAATTCCGGATTATGCTGGAGCAAAAGATTCGAGCGGATAACCCGACCTTCAGCTATGCCCAATTCCTCCTGCTTAGATTTGAATTCGAGGTTGCGTTCCAGAGCCGCCTGGATGGCCTGCTCCAAATTCAGTCGCATCGGCTCAGCCCCGAAGGACGAAGCAAGAACAAAAAGTTGAACTCCGCTGTAAACCAAAAAGATGCTGATGAAATACAAAACGGCCATAGACGACCTCTTAGCTGCTAAAGATTTTTTACGCTGGGATACGCCGAACAAGCGCACCACAGCGCTCTTTCCCGGAGATCCCGGGTAAGAACAAAAACGAGCTAAGCGGCTCTATTAGATTTGGAGAATAGAAAGAAACAGATGGCGAGCAGGATCGATTGGGGAGGAAAACGTGACAATTCTTTTAAACACCGCTTCCAACCAAAGATCGTTTCTAATCGTGGCAGAAACGGCGTAGGGAAATGAAACCATGTCGAGCGCGACACCTTTATCTGAGCGGGGACTCTCCGCTGAGGCTGTTCGCGCTGCCGGACCAACTTGGTGGGCCACTGACGTACAGTGAATTATGGGCGGGGAAGGATCTGGTGAATGGTCGTGGCCGACCGATGAGTGGGAGTCGGAGTGATTCTCAAAAGTTGAGTGATCAGAATGACCGTCATGGCGCAGGCATGCCTCTAACGCCCACGCGACACCGGCGTAAGTCAAAAATAGACTGAGACAAACAACGCTTAATTTTCTCACAGAAGCCAACATATACATGGAGTTGTCCGCTTTTTCAATTGATGACGTTTCTCACCCAGACTATCCCTTTTCACTCTTGACTCGTGAATGCGATGTGTCCGATGATCGAGCGTGGGTGGCGAAAGCCACAATTAAAGCGGTTCGCGCCTAGCATACGCAGATCGACGTTACTCTGGTACCGGAGGCGTTGGCGTAGGCGGTCCGTACTTGCTGTAAGTTTTTTCAATCTGCGCGCGCATTGCCTTGAGATTCTTGCCTTGGTCCATCATCTTCATCACGTCACGCGTGATGCCTATGCATATCCCTCAGCCAAGGCTCATTCGATCGAATAGGAGTTTTGCCGGTGTCGAATTGTCCTGGATGTAACAAGACGCATTGCTGGTGTGACCGTCTGCGCCACAACCACAATAACAAGGGACGTAGCGAAGAGTATCGCGATTGGCGATCGCGAAGCGATACGCCTCGCGGACCTCGGCGGGAGCCTTCGCGATATCGGCAGGTAAAATGTTTTCTGGAGCTAATTTATAGCGGTGTTCCGCCGCTTCAATTCCTCGGGAGCCGGCAATGACCACAGTAGCCGCAGCCAGTAAGCCTCTGGTGAGAAAATCCCTTCTATTCATCCGATACTCAACAATTACGCGGCGGGAATGATAACGACACGCGTTCCGATAAACGTCGTTCAAACAATCACTTTGATTTGCCCTTCATCATTCCTCCCATCCCATCCATCTTTTCCATCATGCTCATCATATTCTCGCACTTCGACATATGCTCTTTCATTTCCGCCAGTTGTTTCTGAGCTTGATCGATAGCAGTTCGCATCTTTGCGGGGTCATTTGACTGTTTAGCGCCTTCCATCATTTTGCTCATCTGGTCAATGGACTTCATGCCTGCCTGATGATGTTTCCTGCAATCTTTCATCATGTCATCCATCGGCATCTTTTCCATCGATTTCATTTGACCGCTCGGGGACGGCGGTTGTTTCTCCTGACCAGGCGCTGAATTGGAAGCCAATACAGAAGCGAAAACAACACTCGTGAATAACCAAACTCTTAGCATTTTCATAATTCCTCCCTATTTTAGACGGCAAACTGCACAAACTAATTGAACCCGATAATAAAACACGATCAACTAGACCGCCACATCGTCAGTTAAGGGCTCTAGGTCGATACGGTTATAGTGCGTGCGGGTTCGGCTTCAATCCGATGAAATATTCCGAAGAACCTCCGTCGCGATCTAATAACTTTCACGCCCGCCTTTTTGGCAAGCTCCAGTGGTTCACGGTTCCAATGACAGGCTGATGCCTTTGCAAACTGATCTGCGTGACGGTCTTGCCAGCGCTGTATTGATCGCTTGTTGCTGCCCACGTCCATGCTTTCTCAAACGCGTTAAGTGCTCTTAGAAACCACATCGCCGAAGTGCACCCGGTTTAAAAGCAGCGCGTTGATCGTCACCGTCACGGTTGATGCGCTCATCGCCAGCGCCGACCATTCAGGTCGCAGCAACACGCCGAACGAAGGATAGAGCGCCCCTGCCGCGATCGGAATAGCGATAACGTTGTAGATCGCGGCCCAGAAGAGATTCTGCTTGATTT
>VBKY01000117.1 GCA_005879255.1 Deltaproteobacteria bacterium | reverse complement strand
AGGGGCCGAAGAAGATTGTGGAAATTGTCTTTGCATCGAGAAAAGCAAATATCACGCCTGACCCAAAATCCCTCTGACGATCGTTAACAATCGTAAAAAAGGCAGACCCTTTCAACTGGGCGCTGTAACAATGGAGTCTCTGCGACGACGAAGTCGGGATCCTGCTGATGAAAGAAGTTGTTCGATGCAGCCACTGCCGATGAGGTCGAAGCCGGTGCATCATAAGATGCGGCCGACTGGCGAGGCGGAGGGTATTCGTCCTTGGTAAACGGCTGCGCGATCTGGCGCGAACCGACAACTTTACTGTCAACGCCGGTAAGCATGCTGCTATTCGCCTGAAAGGAAAAAATGGCCTGACCGATGACCCACGACGACAGCGGATATAGGCCGTAGCAGATGACTATGCTCAATGTCAGCAACAAGACACTTTTCCAAATATACCGTGACATGTTCGTAGGCTACTCCTTGCAGATTTCGTAATATGCAAAGAGGCTCAGAGCAACGGATGTGCCAGTTTCGATTCGATATCTGGAATCTTTAAAACTGTAAGGATCATCCCAAATGTTGTAGCTCTGCCGCGGATGTGACGAGATGTGTTGCCCAGTTATCGGCACGTGACGAAATGTCGGCTCGAATTTAGGCATGTCACTTGCGTCATGATAGTGGCTCATACAACGCAATAGCTTCGCTGCAATTCGCTTATTACAATTTCTGCCGTCCACACACCTCGCTGGAAAAATGCACACCGGCAATGGTGAGCGGCCTGACTAATCACGTGTGGACGATTGGGGAACTAATTACAGGCAGTTAACGAACTCTCTCAATATCTTGACGCTGCACAGTCATCCGTATACCGCTAAATTCGACTTCAAACTCGTCGGTAGGATTGTCTCTATCATATTTTCGCAGTGGTCCCCGTAGTATGGCTACGTCATTAGTCTTCGCCGTGCGGACTTCCCTCAGGAATCTTACTCTCGTTCCAGGTGGCGGATCGTTATTAAGCATGGTTCACCACTCCTTTTCGAAGACTCTTTTAAGATAGTTCACAAAATAAGTCCATTGAACGTAAGAGGCGTCAAGTAAGAGCATGAAAACCAGTCCAAGAATTAGGTTGGCCATCGAGAATAGCGCGGCCCCGGTGAATAAACGACCGACAAACAGCAATACAATTGCCCATGCGAAATTGGCGTAGAATGTAGCATATTTGTATGAGCTTTGAACTCCACGCTCATAAAGATCTAAATTCTTGGTGTCAATTTTTCCAAGAATATTGGTGACCTGTTTTTTTACTAATGAGACAGAAACGGGGTAAGAAAGTGAGTCGTTCCAAGGAGGCAAGGAACGACATGGAAGAGAAGCAGCGTTAATTTTGTCGAGATTTTTCATATAACCATCAAGCAATGGAAAATATGGGGCGACACCAAACAGCGCGAGCGCGCCTGGGAGGAGGGTTGAAAGAATATCGCCCCATTTGAGAGACACCATTGAAACATTTACTCGCGAATATATAGTCGTGCTGCTGGCTTGACTTTCGGCCTTCATTTGCGCCACGCTCCTATCTAGGCGCATTGGGCAGCACAAACGACCGCAAGGCGTAAAAAATCGGGTCAATAGGCAATCCGCCAGAATTTCCGTTGGCCCGATGCCATTTCTTACCATTCCCAACTGCAATCCTTCAAGCTCGGATTCTACCAGCGGCACTCAAAAAAGAGATACCGGCAAACCCCCTTGTTTCCTACTTGCGGGTAGATAAAATCAAAAGCGTGATCTTCCGCGTTGAGATAAAGATTTTCCAAACCCAAACCCCTTGAATTATGACCGGGAAACTTTGCGCGTTTATCATAGACGGCAGGGAGTGCCGTCGTGAAATGACAGAAGAATCCAGTGGTGACTTGATCGCCCTGGGTATCTTTCAATGTCCATTAGGACATAGATTGTATGAGACCGCTGCCGGAACTGAGATTAGATTCCGAAAAACCCTTAACGGTGACACTTGGCATTTCTTAAAGGACTGCTCGCAATGGCCCGTCGTGAATTTCTCCTCACTTAGCTACATGTCCGGTGAAGCTACGATTTGCAATGAATGTCTAGCCAAAGGCTCCGCGACGCCTTAGCAACACACTAATACCCCACTACCCGATCAACATATGTGATCGCCTTTCTCCAGCTGTGATAGTATGGGCAGCCGTTCATTTTATATCCTGGACTCAGGGTAGACGAAGAGTCTTTATTACCTTTGGGGCCTAGCCGATGACACCTGACCTGCAGCGCGCCGTAAAGAGGTACAACCAGCAGTATTACCGGGGTCCTGGTTGGCCCCTGCACTCCTCCATCGATATAAGAAAGGAGGCTGTTATTGAGGTATTAGAAGTTGATGTTCGACTAAAGGTAAGAGCAATCTGATTATGTGAGGGATCCAAGTAAGGTACTCGCCAGGATAAAGAACGTATCATCAGATGGATCAACGCGTAAAAAGTAAATTCTCGCCGCACTTCCAGAAACCTGCCTTACGAGCAGCAGAGGTCGTCACCTTCACTCGTAGATGTACGATAGTCAAGGAAATCCCATATGCTTCAACTATTCCATCCGGAATAATGAGATCTCCCGGTAACTGAAAATATATCATCTATTTTCAGCCCGAATGTTAGATCATCTGGATTTATGTCGCTCTGTAAACGGGCTCGGTTTACGAGAAAGATATCTCCGGGATCCGGTTGTGTAACGGATCCGATAACTACAGAACCCGAACTGTCGCGCGCTTCTGCGCGCGGTGGGAGAATTCGGTGCGCTTAATGACGTAGTGGCCGAAAGACCTAAAGAGTAATGTTGAGAATCAAGAGGACTGACCCCGAAGCATTCCCCAAATTAGCCAGCACTTAATCACAAAAGTCCAGACTCATGCCTGACCATCATACGCACTATAGTTGGAAACGACCGATACCACCAAGGATCGACCTAACGATTGATGCGCCCGTTCTCTACTACCCAAATTTCTCGACCCCAAAATTCCTTGCTCAAAACTTGTCCTTGTCATCCTGATTTCCCTGGATTAAAGTTGAGGTTTGCCGATGATCGAATCAGGCAAGGCCTCTACGCATTAGAAATGCTTTTCTGACCCCAATGTGATCATATGCCTTCCAGCCATTTTGCAGCGGGCGTCCTCGTCCACCAAGAAAAACTGTTTAATAACCTGTCTTCGTTTCACGAGCTTGAGCAGAGAATCCAATCCCTCCATGACCAGAACACGAAAGCGGTCGGCGACGCATTTGAGATTTTCGTAGAAGCGTACCTCGCAACACAAGTAGCTTTTCAAGCCAAAAAAGTTTGGATTGTTAGGCGGGTCCCACCACAAGTAAGGCAGCAGTTAAATTTACCCGCGGACGCGAAAGGTATCGACGGGGTATTCCAAACCCATAGCGGCGAGTTGGTTCCCTATCAAGTTAAATTTCGCACTGAACGTGGAACTCTGAACTTTACGGAGGTTGCCCCCTTTTTAGCAATCACCGAGCGTGCAAAAGACCGGATACTTTTCACCAACGCTAAAGCACTTGCCACCGATGCCGCCAACAGAGATGCGCTTCGCGTAGTCCGCCGCGCAGACTTCCATCAACTGACTGAGCACGACTTCCGCGCCATAGAGGCATGGTTAAAAGAGCTGCCACCTCCGAAACTTGAGCTGCTTCCATGGCCCCACCAGAGAGAGGCAATCGAGCAAATCACCGCAGCGCTTAACATCGACAAACGCACCACTGCCGTAATGGCGTGCGGTAGTGGCAAAACGCTAGTCGCACTCTGGGTCGCTGAAGCGATAAAACCTAAAGCAGTGCTGGTTCTGGTGCCGTCCCTGTCGTTACTGAGTCAAACGCTGAGGGAGTGGTGTCGGGCGAATCCTTGGGGCGCTCGATTTAATTTTCTCTGTGTTTGTTCAGACCCTACAGTATCAAAGGGCACCGACGACATTATCTTGCACAAGACGGAGAGGCCCTTCCGCATCGATACGGACCCGCAAGTGGTGCGCGACTTTCTAATGAGTGATTTAGGGGGGGTCCGGGTTGTTTTTAGCACTTATCAGTCTGTAGGCGTGGTCGCGGACGCCGCACGCGGTTTGCCGCCATTCGACATGGGTATTTTTGATGAAGCGCACAAAACCACCGGGCCTCACGGAGGAACTTTTGCCTACGCGCTTAACGACAATAATCTTACGATCGGGAATCGCCTTTTTCTCACTGCCACTCCACGTCACTACGACATAAACCGGCGTGATCGGGAAGGCGATTTTAGAATTGTTTCAATGGACGATGAGGCTATCTATGGAAGAGTCTCTTACAAGCTGCCATTCGCTGAGGCGGCGCGGCGCGACATTATTTGTAGCTATAAGATCTTAATTTCAGTGATAACCGCAGATGAATTGAACACCTACCTTCTCGATCATGGAATTACCTTGGTGGACGGTGACCAGATTGGCGCGCACTGGGTTGCCAATCAGATTGCCTTAACACGTGCGATTGAAAAGACCGATGTTTCAAAGATCATTACGTTCCACAGCCGAGTTCACACAGCCAAGGCTTTTGCAGACGTGACTCCGTACGGCATTGCTCGACATATCGATGGTTTTTCCGTGTTCCATGTAAACGGCGAACAACCTGCAGCAGTGCGCGATGATAGCCTCGATGCGTTTAGGGATGCCGATAGGGCCTTGATCGCCAACGCTCGCTGCCTAACCGAAGGCATAGACGTACCAGCGGTTGATATGGTTGCTTTCATCGATCCACGAAAGTCCCGTGTAGACATCGCACAAGCCGCCGGTAGGGCAATGCGGAAGGCACCAAACACAAACAAAACTGTGGGCTATGTTCTTGTTCCGCTGTTCTTGGAGCAGGCAAAAGGCCAAAGCATCGAAGAGGCACTTGACCATTCCGATTTCGGCGAAGTTGCTAATGTCGTCAATGCCATGGGCGAACAAGATGATTTGCTCATCGACACCATTAGAGAGTTGCGCGAGTCGCCGGGGCGCGGTGAAGTATTTAATCCTCGTCGGTTAAGAGACTCGGTTGAAGTCATTGGCCCACCAGTTGGCTTGGATGCGATTGCCAGAGCCATTGATGTCAAACTAATTGAGAGGTTGGGCAGCTCGTGGGACGAAATGTTCGGCAGGCTGGTCGCTTATAAACAGCAACACGGCGATTGCCTTGTGCCAATAACCTATAGCGACAAACAATTAGGGAGATGGATTAGCAAACAGCGAAGTTTGAAATACCGTGGCAAACTCGAACTCGTACGCATCCAGCGGCTTGAAGGATTGGGATGTGTGTGGAATCCGCGCGACGAATCCTGGGACGAAATGCTTGGCAGGTTGATCGCCTACAAGCAGGAACATGGCAATTGCTTGGTGCCAATAAACTACCGCGATAAGCAATTAGCTCAATGGGTTATGCACCAACGGAGTTTCAAAAATAGAAACAAGCTTGAGCCTATCCGCATCCAGCGGCTTGAAGAGCTGGGCTTTGTTTGGGAACCGCATGACGATAGCTGGGACGAGATGTTTGGCAGGTTAGCTGGATACAAGCAGCAGCATGGCGACTGCCTGGTGCCAATAAACTATAGCGACAAGCAATTAGCTAGCTGGGTTAACGCTCAGCGCAACGGCAAAAACAGAGGCAAACTCGAAGCCCCACGCGTACAACGATTGGAGAACCTAGGTTTTGTCTGGGGCGCACGTGACGATAGCCGGGAAGACATGTTTGGCAGGTTAGCTGAATACAAGCGGCGGCATGGCGACTGCCTGGTGCCAGTAGGCTACAGCGACAAACAATTGGCTAACTGGATTCACAATCAACGCAGGGTCAAAAACAGAGGCAAACTCGACGCCGCTCGCATTCAGCGGTTGGAAATGTTGGGATTTGTCTGGGACGCAATCGGCGAATCCTGGGAACATATGTTTGGCAGGTTAGCTGGATACAAACAGCAGCACGGCGATTGCCTTATACTACAACGCTACAGCGACAAGCAGTTAGCTCACTGGGTGAACGTTCAACGCACGGTCAAAAACAGAGGCAAACTCGAACCCGCACGCGTACAGCGCCTCGAAGAGCTAGGATTTGTGTGGAAGGTGCGGGGGGAAAGATCGAGCAGACCTGCCGAGTTGCACGCCGTCACGTCGAAGGGTGCGTAGTCGCCATAGTTCAGCGCCGATAATATCTCTGAGAAAACTAAAATCTGTCAAGGATATGAATTCCGGGAAACCCCACAATCACTTTCGCCGTGGCCACTTTTCGGCTTTTGATCTAAAAACCGAAAAAATCGCACTCAGAAGATGAACCTTAGAGGAGAAGTCTGGAGCGGGAGAGCTAAACGCAAAGAGCAGAGCGCTAAGAGCGAAGCAGAAGACTCTCTTGCTGATGACTGACCACTGACTGCTGACAACGTTCATCGAATCACCTTGTCCGCCCGCGCCAGCACGCTCGGCGGAATCGTCAGGCCGATCTGCTTGGCCGCCTTCAAGTTGATCACAAATTCGAACTTCGTTGGCTGCTCCACGGGCAGATCGGCGGGCTTAGTACCTTTCAAAATCTTGTCCACATACGTAGCGGCGCGCCGGAACAAGTCGGGAGTGTTAGTGCCCTAGTACATGAGGCCGTCGGCTTCCGTATATTTTAGACGCTGCCGCGGGTTGCACATTCCATCGCGCGAGTTATTGCCGCATCTTTATACGCTAGAATCTAACTAACTAAGGTTTCGCAGATATTGCGAAAGCAAAAGACTTTGTCGATATGAGCAGAACAGATAAAGGCAGACAGTGGCTAATGCCGCGCTCGTCTCCCTCAGAGTTTCCCGGTGGCCTTGCCTATCATCGCGATTCCCGCAATCAGACCTATCGAAGCGAAGAGAGCTAATCCCGGTGCTTCGCGAATGTAGTAGATACCGACGATGCCCAAGATGATGAAAAGCACGCCGGCGATCATATAAGTCGTAGAGTTCATGTCCAATACCTCCCTTATTAACTAGCGTCTTTGACGAAAGTTTGACCCAAATAAAAAGGCCGACCGGAAACAGAGTTTCCTTGGTCGGCCCATTTCCCGACTGGTTAAATTCGTTTCAAACAACCGTTCGGGAGATCGTCAGACTGTGACGTTTATAGGAACGACACGGTCGTATGTCAAGAGCCCTTGTTGCGCGCTGGGGATTTCTGCAGGTTGTTATCTAGGGAAAAGACAAAGACCCGTTCGCCGGATTCGGTGCTGATGTCGGTATGCAGATCGAGAATTTTCGCGCCAGTAATATCGCCAACGACCTGGTACAAAAGAGGGCGCGCTTTGTCGATCAGAGTTGCGCGCATTTTTTTGACCAGATCTTTGCCGTCGATCGACTTTGTCAATTGTTCTTCCGCGGGGGTCAAAACGCCTTTGAGACGAACGACAACCAAATCTTCGACGATATAGACGCGCGCTTCTTTCGGGCCGCGGCCCATGTAGTCGATCTCGAATTGGACGATGGCGCGGCTAATTTCTGCTTCGATTTCCCCTTTGGTTTTCATGCGCAAGCGGCGGTAGACCCAAGCGAAGCACAAAAATTACTTAACTTAAAACAAACTTCTGATTACGAAGGACAATTTATTGAGGAAAGAGATTTTTGTTTCCTGAATAGAGCATTGGATTGAAAGAATAGCCACATCGGCAGCTTTCCCATCCTTTTTATGCTACTTTTTTAAATAAGCTAGAGAACGATGGTCCAACGCCAGTCGATAAATTTTTCGCGGAGAGAATGCGGGTTTCTCTGGTCGTCAATAATTTCGCCGCGGAGTTTTCGACTCCTGCGTTATTTTGGCTTTCCGGAGTCAATCCATTTCTTCGAAACCAACAGTCCTACTCGCTCAGCTTCCTCAGGCGTGTCGTAACTAAGATCCCAGTCTAAATCTTTAATGAGTTCTCGGGAGCCGTCAGTAAATTTTATCTTGCAGATTGGCTTCCATCTATTTTTATCGGGATGTCCCGTCGTGATCAGAATAATATGTCCCTTGTAATGTTCTTCCATAGCAGCTCTTTACCTAGGCTCCGGATAAAGTTTCTCCCCGAGCAAGCGCCGTCTGAACACTCGTCCGTAATTCATCAAGCAAAATCGGCTTGCTCAGGCACGGAACGTTGTATCCCAGCGATCGCGTAAGCTCGACTGGAACAGCCGTCATCAAGATGATCGGAATGGTTGGTACCCTGGAGAGTATATTGGTCGCAAGAGCCACGCCGTCGACGCGGGGCATCCGAATATCGGAAAGCACAAGATCAAATTGGGAATTGTCGATCAGCTCGATAGCCTCCGCCCCGTCTCTTGCCTCCCTCACCCCATAACCCTGTTTGCGCAAAAAATGACTGATACACTCTAGGCTGGCGGGCTCATCCTCGACGACTAAAATATTCTTTGACATGTTACTCATCTATCGCGTTGTTCCGTCAAGTATTCTTATACGGCGATACGCAAGACAGATGCTGTTCAAAATTAGACAATGTTGAAATAGCTAAGCGGGCGACTCCTAGACATTAAAATGCTTGGCGTCGAGTGGCAAGACCAAATTTAGCCTGAGATTGAACTGAACGATGCGTCAGGCTAATTGTAAATGCCCTATTTGAAACGTAGTAAATCTGCTGAGGAATTTACGAGTTCTTTCGATCATCCTCGATCATCCTTATTGCGAGACTAAGCACGTAACATCGACCGCTGAAGAGTGATAAAGTCTTGAGAAATCAAGCTACGGGTCAGTGCAGCTGAAACTGCAACATTTCTGGAACGTTTTTTCGGTATATTTTTTGACGGCTCCATGATGGCTTCTAATTCAATTCCCTGTCTCGCTATTTCTTCCACTGTCGCTATCTTCTGCTTTTGACCAGGACCTTGAAATAAGGACGGGCTAGGTTGTCCTTAGTCGTCTAATGGTCGGGAGATGAGGGCATCCAGACCCGTCTCGGCACACGACTTCTTAAAACTTGCGTGTCCAGCCACGAGCATTAGTGCATCCAGTAGGTCCGGCATCCGTGTTGCTCTATCGACTCTCTAATAGGTGGGTGACACTTGGTCACATAGAAATACCGGGAGTATTTGCCTTAACAGTTTCAAGAAGAAACAAAGATACGATGAAGAAAAGATTCGCTGATGTTTTGTGGCTCTCTGTTTTTTTGCTTGCAATGGCTTTTTCTCGGCCTCTCTGTGCGGATTCGCCAGCGCTTGAGTATTTGAAAACGAATCTCGCGAGCGTGCAGCAAGTATTAACCGATCCGAAGTTGGCGGGTGATGAGCACTTGTTTCAACGAAGAAAACTCGTGCGGGGTGCCCTGCAGCAACTTTTTGACTTTCCAGAAATGTCGCGGCGTTCGCTTGGGGCCAATGCGCACAGATATAGAGATCGTTTGGGAGAATTTACGCCGCTTTTCGTAGATTTCTTGGAACATAGCTATATGGGAACTTTGGAAAAGAACGGTGATGCCAAGATTCAATATGTAAGAGAAATCCGCGACGGTGAGAATCTCCAGATCAATACCAAGACGAGATTGAAAGATGGCAGCGAGTACAGCGTGGATTATAAGCTCTATTTGAGCCCGTCGGGATGGCGCGTATACGATGTTATCGTCGAGGGTGTCAGTTTGGTCAATAATTACCGTTCTCAGTTCGATAGGGTTTTAAACAAGAAGCCCTTCGATGCCCTCTTGCAAGATCTTCGCGAGAAGAGAGAGACGTTTAAGTGATAGCATGCAGACACATAACACCGTTAGGATTGGACTGATCGACGCGTCGATTACATGTCACGACAGATTGTCTTGACGGAGAAATCAGTTC
>VBKY01000709.1:4388-5682 GCA_005879255.1 Deltaproteobacteria bacterium | reverse complement strand
GTGGCATATTTGAGGTTATGAGCAAGCCTGCGTTAAACATCGGCGACCTGAGTACTGAAGAACGTCTGCGTCTGATCGAGGAATTATGGGACAGCCTCAACGAGAAGCCTGGAACTGTTCCGCTGACGATCGCGCAGCGCGAGGAATTAGATCGGCGGCTTGACGATCTCGAATCCTCAGGACCCGAGGGTATTCCTTGGGAACATGTCCTGCAGCAGATCCGCTCTCGGTCTAAGTGAAGCCACCAATCTTCTGCCCTGCAGCCGCTGCAGACGCTGAAGACGCCTATCGATGGTATGAGGGATCAACGAATCGGTCTTGGTGAAGAATTTCTTGTAGCGGTGAGTAACGCCATCGAATCTCTGGCGTCAGGACATACTTGAGCAATTGGTAGCGCTAAAGGTCGGGCTTGATGTATCTGCTTACCCGACGAGTGGTGAAACCTAACTCCAGGTGGAACAGACGGCGGCGAGTGCACTGCCTCATGAGCAGGCGGCGCAGGCCCGCCATTCACCAAAACGTTAGGCGGACAAACCGAGGCTGTGGCAATGAAGTGTGTCGTCACCCTCTTCGTACTCCGACTAGCGGCTGCTTCGATTGCTGCCACTCAAGAGATACCCTTCGAGCTAGCCGCGTTGGTTGCGAGGGCGCGACTCAACGGGCCCGTGGCTGCCTGGTGTCGCGCGGAGTTCCGATCTGACCATCCCGGTGCATTTGCCGTGGGCGCGACTTCTGCGGATCGTGGGGCCGGTACGTCGCGCTCGACTCTGACGGAAGGGTGACGGAATTGGGTTCATTCAAACGCAGCGTTGCTCTCTCGTGCTACAGCCGCGCCCGGGCCGAGAAGCTCGACGTCACCATCAGACAATCCGCGACCATCCACGGGCACATTACACCGCGCTGGAATACTACAGTCGTTTGTGGGTTCATCGACGACACGGCCGCGGAGTGCTGGCAGTATTCTCCAGCTGATCGAGCGTTCGTAAAAGTCGGTCAATGGATCACGTAGAGGCCGCCTAGTCACGCGCTGCACCCGACGGCCGCGGATGAGCGCGAATCGTTCGGCGGACAAATCATGCTCAGGCAGCCAGGGTCTTCGGGGTCGCGCAAATATACCCTTGGTGAGCACTGAGGATCTTGGACCGCCAGAGCAGTTCGGGAGACAGTATGCGAGTGTTATCGAGCGGTGTTGGCGTGGTTGGAGGCGTTGCACTTACTGCAATTGTCGCCTTCGGCATCGACGGCCGCATTGCGGAATCTTCGCAGAGCGTGGGGGAAGAGGTAATCGAAATTG
>VBKY01000709.1:2775-4214 GCA_005879255.1 Deltaproteobacteria bacterium | reverse complement strand
CTACATCCGGCGCGTGTTGAGTGCAGTTCCCGAAACCGGAGCACTAACGCGGAACGTTGTGTGGTCGGAAACAGCTAGAGTTGAGATCAGCACGTCTATCGAATTCACGAATGGTCAACGGAGGCGGCTGGAACTAGCAAATGGGTATGCCCACTTTGAAGACTTGTCTGGGTGTGAATGGTGGGCTCGATACCTTGGGGGAGATCGAACGAAATGGGTCGTGCGCCCCTAGGTATAGAACGCATAAACCGGCGATGAACCCGGCGCCGACGCGTACTGCAGTGTAACCTCGCTTCGCTCGGCGAGGGTATCGCAGAGCCGTTAGGCTGTAGCTGCCGAGCCTGACTGCTATGACTATCGTCGCTCGCATTCTCCTCGCGCTTGTTGGCTTCGGGCTTGTGGGGGCTGGTGTCCTCTATGGCATTCTGGGAGTCTGGGGCGCTGATCGAGACAGCCCTGATGCTTGGATACTCGCGTTGCTCGGACTGCTGGCGGCCGTTATCGGAGCAGGTTTCCTGCTCTGGTCGCTAAGGCTCCATCGGCTCGCCCACTCCTATGGCTGCAGCCTAACAAGCGCTTGAAACTGCGGAGCGCGACCAAACCAGGAACAATTAAGTTTGCGCCCGCTGCATTTGACACACGTTGCCGCGGCTAGTCTAGGCTCCCGCGCCGCAGCGCACTGCGCTCGCGGTTTAAGCGCAGATCCGTTAGGCTCGTAAGGAAAACCACCGATGAAAATACTCACCGGGTTAGTGATTCTATTGCTGTTTGTCGCCGCTCCGGTACGCGCGCAAGAACCAACACGGGCCAATTTCTGGCGTGAGGACGACAAGGTTTTATTTTGGCAAACCAACCATCTTTCCGGAGGCCAGGGTACATGTGTTGTAAAATTTGGATTTCTCGGCTCCGCACTGAAGGAGCCGCTTGAAAACCTCACATTGTCCATTCGATTAAGAATAAGAACGGCACAGATCTTGGCCTTGCTAAGCTTGTCGTAGTTGAGCCATTTGGTGCCACTGGCGCGGGAAGATATGCTGAAGCGACATTCGAAGGCGTGTATAAGTGGCCCAATCAAGACGACGGGGAGAGGAGCCCGCTTTGTTATGAAGGAACAAGCCTGACCGTCGAAAGCGCTATTGGCAAACAATCCGGAAAGATTGTTGACCTAGTGCGTTTTGGACAACTTGAATTCACTTCATTTCAGCGATTGCAAGTCAAAGTGAAAGAATGAACAGGGACTCGCTGCGTCGGCGCTGCCCGGCGACTTTATTTACCGCGTTCGGTCAACGTTATGCGCTGTAAACTTTACATAATCGTTCTGGTGAGTGTTTTCAGTTATTCTTTCTCGGTTGCTGCCGAAGCACATCCATACTTGATCGCAGTCGCGAAGGATGTTCAGTTAGCGATAGGTTCTGACATCGAAATGGATTTGGTCGCCA
>VBKY01000709.1:2259-2768 GCA_005879255.1 Deltaproteobacteria bacterium | reverse complement strand
TACTCCTTCCGCGCTCGGCGGTACGTGATCGATTCGAAAATGCGGAACGCGTATCCCACCGGTATGAAGGAAGTTGTTGGCCCTTCGAACGAAGGGTTCATCATTAATATTTCGGTTGGGCCCAAAAACAACCTCCCGATGTCGAGACGTAACGGGATCTATTCTGAACGCAATGTTTTTCATCCGTACTGGAAAGAGCGAGTGTACGGATATGAGACGCCTCAAGGCACCATCGTTGTGTCCGTGGAGGAGGGTCTCAAAATGGAGAAGAATCGATTACGTGGCATCGAGGAAAAGATTAAGGAACATCTGTCGCAATGGGCGAACGAGCAATAGCGTATAACAAATCGCGGGATTTGCCTCACCGGTACTCCGGGACCCTTGGCCCCGTGTGTTTGCTCGGCAAACCCGTGAGCTCAATCCGTTAGACGAGTACCACGCGTCACATCTCCCGCTTGTCTTGTCCTGCAGGAGCCGCGCCGCGCTCTGCCGGTAGCTGATCTTGTTCG
>VBKY01000709.1:0-2254 GCA_005879255.1 Deltaproteobacteria bacterium | reverse complement strand
AAAATACATACTTTTGCCATTGCGTTTATTCTCGTGGTTGGTCTCGCAAGCTATTCACAGAGTCGTGAGTTCCGAGTGTGGACCTACAAAGAGCTTCAAGAAATGGCAGACTTGGTTGTAATCTCTCATCCTTCGAACGTTCGGCTCCTTAATGAAAATTTGATCTCCCCAATATTTTCAGTCAAAGTTCATCAGGGAAGAAAACGCCCTATCATGCTCTGGGCGTTGAGCCTAATTCGTTAGGCGGCATATCAAACCGAGGTTTCGGTTGTCGCACTGGGCCAGGTTTCTACTTCTCACTGTGGTTCTATTCTTGGCTGCGATGCCAGTGGCAGCTATTACCACCTTCTTTCTGTATCCGCTGTGGTCGTGGATTGAGGCGACTTATGGCGTTGAGTCCGTAGGTCATTCTGGCCCAGCAGAGTGGTGTTTTGTGTTGGTTTACGGAATTGTCGTCGTCACCGGAATGGCGGCAGTCTGGCGCAATTGGCGCCGTCGGGTTCCCAGGCAATGAACCGCCGTATGTATCTGCCGCGTAAGGGGGCGTTCAATCGGACGCTGACCGCCGGGCCTTTGCCCGCGCCGACGGGGCCGGTTAATTCAATTCGTTATGCGTCATGACTGATACCGATCATCCGACCGCAAAGGTCGTCTTTCGGGTCGCGAACGACGACGGATCGTTCGAGGTTGAAACGCTCTGGGCTTACGACTTGGGTGATGACCGATACAAGATCGATAACTTGCCTTTCTACGCGTATTCGGTGTCCGTAGATGACGTCGTTTATGCGCCTGCTGATCCGGACGATGGGCGCCCCACTTTTCAGAAGGTTCTCACCAAATCCGGAAACCGAACGGTTCGCGTCGTTTTTGATCTGCCAATCGAACTAGGCAATCGTTCTGATGAAGTGCTGAAGGGGTTGGTGGCCTTGGGCTGCAGCTGCGAGGGCGCAAACTCGAAGTACATTGCAGTAAACATTCCTCCCGTCATTGAGTTGAACGCGGTGCGGGACTATTTGATCAAATGCGATGCGCAGTGGGAACACGCTGATCCGACCTATGCCGAGCTGTACCCGACTGACGCATGACCCGCCGCTGGAGCCGATAGTGACATTGTCGAGGTACCATTCTATTCTTTGTAGGGGCTCAGCGGCATAACGTTGTGCTGCGTAACGAGGGCAGGCAACACTGAGGAAAACATGCAAAAGCTATCGTCACTGCTCACGCTCGGCACAGCGGCTGGTCCGTCGCTGCGACCGGACCGAGCGCAATCGTCCAATCTCCTAACCGTCAACGGGACGCATTATGTTGTTGATGCCGGCGACGGTGTCGCACGCCGTCTTGCGAAAGCTGGTATCGATCCTCGAGAGATCGGCCTCATTTTTATTACGCACCATCATGACGATCACACAGCAGGCCTTGGTACGCTGATGTCCTTGGCGTGGGATCGCCAACGTACGAAGCCGATCCACGTCTATGGCCCGCCCAGGACGGAAGAACTGGTCAAGGCCGCTGTGCAGTATTTCACCATAAGCGCGGAGATCAGGATAGCCGACGGAGGTCGCACCGTGCCGATAGCCCAGGTATTCTTCGGTCATGATGTCGACACTGGGGTGATTTACCAGGATGCGAACATCAAGGTGACGGCCGTGGAAAACAGCCATTTTGCTTTCCATAGAGGCCCGGCTTCCGGCAAGCACAAGTCCTATTCCTATCGTTTTGAAACGCCTGATCGCGTGATTGTGTTTACCGGAGATACTGGTCCTAGCGATGCCGTCACTGAACTTGCGAAAGGCGCCGATCTACTCGTCACCGAAACTTGTTCGTGCGAGGATCGGAAGCAAGCGATGATCAACGACGGTCGCTGGCAAGCCATGACCCCTGCCGAGCAAGCGGGCATTATGCGACAGGCTACCCAAGGTCACATGACTCTTGACGTTATTGGGAAAATGGCGACACGCGCTAACGTCAAGACCGTGGTGCTGACGCACCTGACCCAACGGGTCGGGACTGACGATTATACGCCATGGGCCGAGGAGGTGAAGAAACACTTTTCCGGCCAGGTGCTTATTGCCAAAGACCTGATGGAGTTTTGACCTGTTTCAAAGGAAAAAGGAGAAGCCTGGAGAAGCAGCGGACGTTAGTTTGCTCGATAGGAAAACACACAGCGAAGGAGAACAAAAGAGGACCGGGCATAACTTGGCGCTTCAGACCGATCGCTACAAGCGACGGCTGATGCTCGCATTAATCTCGATCA
>VBKY01000200.1:2070-10797 GCA_005879255.1 Deltaproteobacteria bacterium | reverse complement strand
AGGGTTGCTGCCGACATGAATCTCGATATAAAGCCTATCTCGTTGATACGCAGAAGCCGTTAAATCTATCGCCCAAATAGTTATTATCGCCAATCCTAGGAAGTGTTTCTTCTTTCGCCTGTTTTCGCTCACGTCTCGGGCCTTGAACATGTCCGATTGGTGGGCCCCACGTGAATAAGGGAACAGAGGCTGTCGAGGCGTTCGTTACGCTAAGTGACTTACCCATGGGTTTGTTCTCAAACATTTTGACCACTTTGTTTGCTCGAGTTGCGGTTCTCATCTGCGCCCTCGTTACCTCCATTCCACTAGCACGTATTCTCGATCCCGAGACAAGCACACAGCATAAATAATGGCCCTATCAGATCTTGATAACGTTGCGCTATACGAGCGCGAGACTCTATGGAATTGGGACTATCGTGAAGATTCATATTATCGTACCAAGCTCCAACTGATTGGGGGAATGATCCCTTCCGGCGTGAAGACCATTCTAGATGTCGGTTGTGGAAATGGCGCCATTGCGAATGAGCTCGCGTGTCGAGGCTGGGTAGTGGCGGGGGATCGCAGTGGCGAGGCACTCAGCTATGTGCGCACTCCGCGCGTTCAGTTGTCCGTAGATTCACTTCCTTTCAAGGAACGATCTTTTGATCTAGTTATGTCTCATCAGGTGCTCGAGCATCTGCCTGACCACGTATTTGCACGAGCGATCAATGAAATGACCCGGGTGGCTGCGGGTTATTTATTGCTTTCAATTCCTTTTAGAGACGTGGTGAAGGAGGCGCGTGCGTGTTGTGCTGAGTGCCGATTTAAGTACAACGTTTGGGGACATCTACGAAGCTTCAATAGGGTGACGGACGTCCGCCGGCTGTTCCCGGACTTTGCTTTGCGCGTACATGCTTTTTGCGGACGGGAAAACGAATACATGACTTCAGTCGCCCGTTGGGCTTGTCAATGGATCGGTGGAAGATGGACTTTGCAAGGAAATGCACTGTGTCCAAATTGTCGGAGCAAATTACAATATCGCGCGACAAATTTTCCGCAATTAGCGATTGCGGCTATTGCCCATCGGCTAGATCATTTGGTTCCTAAGAAAAAAGCATTTTGGTGGCTAGTTTGCCTACTTGAACGTTTAGCGCCTCCTTCTCAGCCGAAAAAGAATCTTGTTTGAAGATTCCTCGGCAGCTATAGCCCGGAAGACTACAGCCCCAATGTCGATGCTGCTGATGGATTTTGAAGCGAAGTTGTTCCGATTTCGTGAGCCGTCGATTTCCGTTTGAGTAACCTCGTCCGCCCGCCCACCGTGACTTCGAAAATTCCGCCCGCTGAACGAAGCCAACCACCATTAGTGGCACACGTCATCCAGCGTTTAGCGGTGGGTGGTTTGGAAAATGGGCTGGTCAATTTAATTAACCACATGGCGCATGATCGATATCGCCATGTGATCATCTGCCTAACCGAGTCTACGGACTATTCACGACGGCTTCAGCGAGACGATGTGCCGATTGTCGAGTTGCATCAACAGACGGGGCAGAGTGTCAGTGTCCACAAGCGCTTCTTTGAGGTCCTGCGTCGTTTTGAGCCGGATATCGTTCACACACGGAATCTTCCGGCCATGGAATTCCAGGTAGTTGCGGCTTTGATGGGAGTGCGTGGCCGCATTCATGGCGAGCACGGGCGTGACATGTACGATCTCGACGGAACCAATTTCAAGTACAATTCATTACGCAAGGTCGTGCGCCTATTTATTCATCGCTACACTGCAGTGAGCCGAAACCTAGCGGATTGGCTGGTCAATACCGTGAAGGTTCGGCGCGAGCGCGTGACACAGATCTACAACGGTGTGGAGTCGGAAAAATTTCGTCCCCGCAAGGGCCCACGGGAGGCGGTGGGTCCCACCGGTTTTTGCTCTTCGGAATCTTTTGTGGTGGGCACTGTCGGTCGCATGGAGCCGGTGAAGGACCAATTGACGTTTGTGCGTGCCTTCATCCACCTGCTCCGTGAAGACGCAGATCTGCGTCCGCGTATGCGATTGATCCTGGTCGGCGATGGCTCGCTACGAGAGCAAGCTCTGGATTTGCTTCGTCAGGCTCAAGCTGAACGGCTCGCATGGCTGCCGGGAGAACGGCGCGACATTCCTGAAATCATGCGCGCGATGGATCTCTTCGTTCTTCCTTCGATTAGAGAAGGGATTTCTAACACGATTCTTGAAGCGATGGCCAGTGGGTTGCCGGTCATCGCGACCGACGTGGGAGGAAATCCGGAGCTCCTCGCACCCGGGAAAACCGGGATGTTCGTTCCTCCGTCCGATCCAATTTCTATGGCACGTGCTATTCGAAGCTATTTCGAAGACGCTGAAAAGCGGAGCGAGCATGGGGCCGCCGGCCGGATAAGGATTGAAAATCAGTTTAGCATGGAAGCGATGGTTGATGGTTATCTAAAAATCTATGATGTCGTTATGCGTGAGCAATCGCTTAAAATGATCACTCCCACCTCCACTTCAGTCGTTTCCCGTCGCACCTAAATAGATCGTGGCCGGGTGAAATGAATCCGTTCAGAAGAGTTTTGACCTGGGCGGTGGTGCGCTTGGGCGGCCTGCGAGTGATCCGCGTTATTGCCAATGTTTTTGAACTGAAGACGGGCAAGAATGGACACCTTGGCTTCCCATTTATCAAACGGCGACGGCGCCACGGTGTGCAAATCCTTGTCTATCATCGCGTCAATGACGAGAAGGATCTCATCTTTCCCGGCATACCCACCAAGGCATTTGCCGAACAAATGGAATATGTAGCGGAACATTACACCGTTTGTTCATTGAGTGAAACTGTTCAACGAATACAGTCGGAAGATCTTCCCGCCGAGCTTCTGACGATTACCTTTGACGACGGCTATCGGGACAATTATGAAAATGCGTTTCCAATACTCACTAGGCTCGGCCTGCCTGCAACTATTTTTTTAGCGACCGACGCCATCGATTCCGGCCGGACGCTTTGGCATGATCGCGTATTTCATGCACTGAGAGAAAGCCGCGCATCAGCTCTGGAAAAGTTCGGCGACAAGGGACAGACGTATCCGCTAAACACGCCCGCCGAAAGACGCCATGCGCTTGCTCAAGTGCTGAAGTTTTTATGGTCGCTTGAAGATCGTGATAAGTGTCTTTGGATCGAAAGACTTTTTCAGGAGCTGAGGGTTGGAGACTCGGTGAGTCGCGAGGGTTTGATGCTCAGCTGGGACGATATAAGAGCCATGAGTGAACACCGCATTAGCTTTGGCGCCCACACCGTGACGCATCCTATACTGTCGAAGATTCCCCCGCGGCGAGTCAGACAAGAGATCCTCGAATCAAAGGAGATCATCGAGGCGAACTTGAAGACCCAGGTTAAGCATTTTGCTTATCCGGTCGGAAGACGCGAGGATTTTACAGACGCAGTGAAAAAGCAGCTGCGGGATGCAGCTTTCGACTGCGCTGTGACGACAATCTTTGGCTCTAATGATTCGCAGCAAGACCTATTTGAGTTGCGTCGAGCCACGCCGTGGGACGAGGACGTCGATTCCTTTGCCCTGCGGCTCAGTTATTTCAAATTCGTTTCCTGTTGAGCTATTCGGTGAACAATGAGCTGGCGATTCCACAATGCGTTAGATTCATTTCCAGCTTTTTCTAAAGACTGGGATGATATCAACCGGCAAATGGGCAATCATATTCTGCTGGATTCGCGTTTTTTTGGCCCGCTTTTACGCCACTTCGGTTCCGAAAAAATGCTGCTCGCCGTGCGCGATGACGCTCGCGAGCCAGGCATGGCGTTGATCGAGCCCAGGAAGCGAGGGTTTTGGCAAACTTTTCAACCGGGGCAAGCACCGCTAGGCGCGATACATTTGGGTGGTCATGGCTACGATCCCTCGCAGCCGATACGGGAACTGATTCGCGCCCTTCCCGGTTACGCGTTAGGCTTTTCCGTAACCCAACAAGACCCCGACTTTACGTGTTTTGCAAGCTTGAATGGTTCTGCAGCGGTGGAGACCTTGGAATATATCCAAACGCCGCGCTTGACGATAAAAGGGAAATACGAAGATTACTGGAAACAGCGGAGCAAGAATCTTACGCACAACCTTTCGCGTCAGCGCCGGCGCCTGAAAGAGCAGGGCGGCGTGCTCGAGTTTGCCATGGATCGGAGTTTCGAGACCGTTGCCGATGCAATCCAGGAGTACGGTTTGCTGGAGAGCAGCGGATGGAAGGGTGGGGAAGGTAGCGCCGTCGCCGCCGATAACCTCCAGGGACACTTCTATCGGGAAATGCTTGGGGATTTCTGCAGAGGTGGCGAAGCTGTGATCTACCGTCTCCGATTGAACGGGAAAACCGTTGCCAGCGATCTTTGCCTTGAGCGCAATGGGACGTTGTTCATTCTTAAAACCGCGTATGATGAAAGCGTGCAAGGACTATCTCTCGGCCTGCTTCTTCATCAAGAGATTTTTCGGAGCGTTTTCAATAATGGGAAAATCCGAATTATTGAGTTCTATGGGCAATTGCGCGACTGGCACACCAAATGGACGAGTGAGATCCGGACGATGTACCACATTAATTTTTATCGGTCGGCTTGGGTGCCGAAAGCTCGCAAGTTTTTCAAGTCCGCAGTGGCATTGCGGTGTGAGTCGAAGTCGGATTCTTAGATGGGACTTCTGGACGAACTCTACGGGACAAAATAGCTGATCCGATGAACAAGAAAGTCTCTGTCGTCATTCCATTTTTTCAGCGACAGCCGGGATTACTCCGCAAGGCGGTCATCTCGGCACTAGATCAGAAAGGCGATTACCGGAAGGAGATTGTAATCGTCGATGATGAGTCTCCGATACCTGCGCGAACAGAGCTGGCGGATTTGTTGCCTCAACACTCGGATAAGTTCATCATCGTGGAGCAGAAAAATGCGGGTTGTTTCCCTGCCGGCAATACAGGGTTAAATCATGTTAGCAGCGATTCGGATTACATAGCCTTTCTCGACTCCGATGACGAGTGGTTTGAAGGTCACCTTGAACATGCGGTGTGGGCTCTCGACCAGGGCTATGATCTTTATTTCTCCGATTTCTACCAGCTCAACCAAACGGTGACCGCGTTCAATCGGGCCAAGCGGATTGACGTCGAAAAACACCCGCGGATTCATTCTTCCAAGCCGATTCATGAGTATCGAGGAGACATGGTGGATCAGATTATCAGAGGGAGTATTCTCGGAACGTCTACAATCGTTTACAATCGGAAGACCTTTGCGGAGACGCGCTATCTAGAGAATTACAAGCACACAGGCCCGGAATATATCTTTTGGATTCAGCTGGCCTTGGGCAGCAAAAAGATTGCATTCTCATCGGCGCCCGAGTGCCGATATGGTGGGGGAGTGAACATATTCTCGGAATCTGGGTGGGGCACCGATAAATTTCTCAGCGTCCGGCAGGACGAGATCAAATTTCGCAAGTACCTCCTTCGAAACGTTCCTTTATCCGCCGACCAGAAGCGCGCGGTGAAGGACAAAATCCGCCAGTCCAGGGTAGCGTTCGGAAGGGGATTTTTGCACAATTTATTCCACAACGGCGGTGTCAATGGACAGTTGCTGTGGAGTCAGTTCAGGGTCGATCCGATGACATATATGACACTGTTTTCTGTTCCCGCATCCGTGATGAGGGAGAAGCTCGATGCTATGCTCGCGCAAGGTGCGTCCCACCGTAGAAATTAAGTCGTTTATCTTTTTCATGGAGCCGCGCTGAAAGCTTTACGGCACCCGATGCATTCCTGATTCTTCCTGCTTCGACGCCATTTCTTAGATTCGCCGAATGTCCATTACTGTTCATGCCGCTGATTTCGTATCGGAACGCAGGCTCTTGATCGAGACGCTTGCGCGCCATCTCACGCCGATGTCGGATGAACGGCGCTTCGATTGGCTCTATACTGGCAGCCCTCATGGCCGCGCACGCGCTTGGGTAGCCAGAGATGACGAGCGGAATGAAGTGATCGGTGTGGGTGCGGCTTTTCCACGGCGCGTCCATGTGGGGGATCGAGAAGCGATGGCATGGGTCCTGGGAGATTTTTGCCTGGATTCCCAATACCGTAGCCTCGGTCCCGCGCTTCAATTGCAGCGCGCCTGTCTAAGCGTCACGGAATCCGAAAACACTGCCTTTTGCTATGACTTTCCCAACGCCAGCATGGTCGCGGTTTATGGGCGGATGAAAATAACGCCCACGAAAAAGCTGCTTCGTTTGGCGAGACCACTTCGGGTGGACCGCATGGTCAGGGAGGCGATTCCCGTTCCCGGGGTCCAAAATGTTGTGAGCGCGGTGGGTAATACTTTTTTGAAATTGACTCAGAGCAGGATTGGCCGCGACGACTCCTTAGTTATCGCCTCACACGACGGCCGCTGTGGCGACGAATTTTCTGTTCTTGCAAAGGATCTCCGCGGCCGGTTCGGCGTTTGTGCCGAGCGCTCCGCTGAATTTCTCAATTGGCGCTATTTAGATAACCCTCTGGGCCAATACGAGTTTCTTACCGTGCGCCACGACGGCCGGTTGCAGGCCTACGCGGTCTTCACGCGATCCGGCGAGGATGGTTTCCTCGTGGATCTGTTCGGTGTCGACGATCCGGTAGTCATTAAAGGGTTGGTCGACGGTTTAGCTGGTTTGCTTGAAAAACAGGGTGTGATGACTCTTAGCGCTCTGATCGTCCAGTGCCATCCGTGGATTTCTTGGCTATCTGATCTGGGATTTCGCGTTCGTGAAGTAGCGCCGTTGGTCGTGGCCTATTCACGCAGTGTTTGCGGCGGTGTGCCGCTCCAAGACCAAAGTTGGTTTTTCATGCAAGGGGATCGTGACAGCTGATACAATTGTGGAGGTGAGGGTGCAGAACGGATCTACCACGGCTAAGATCAGGGCATTTCTCAATCAACAGTTTCCCATGACAAAGAACGTCAGCGATGAGACTCCATTACTGGGGAGCGGGCTCATCGACTCTCTCGGTATTTTGGAGGTGGTTGGATTCTTGGAAAAGCAATTCGGAATGACTATTACCGACGAAGAGTTATCACCGGAAAACTTTGGGTCCGTCCACGCCCTTAACGACTTTGTCAATAGTAAACGGAAAGAATTATAGGGACAACGAAAGTGGATTTCTTGATTCATCAAATGTTATTGACTAGCGCCGCGCGTTTTCCCAACAAAGAGGTGTTGGCTGATGCGAAACAGCGATTGACGTATGAGGAATTTGCTCGGCAAACCCAGTCCCTCTCGAGGGCGTTTCGTGAGACGGGCATACAACGAGGAGACCGAATCGGCGTCTGGCTTGAACCATCCGTGGCCCAGGCGGTTTCGATTTTTGGAATAGCGCAGGCGGGAGCGGTTTTCGTGCCGATCAACATTCTGCTATTCCCGGACCAAGTCGCCCACATCGTTAGGGATTGTCAGATCAAAGCGTTAGTCACGACGCAATCGAAGATGGCTACGCTGGCTTCGGTTCGCCAAACTCTTCCGTCCTTAGGTTTTGTTGTCGCAATGGACCGGGAAGCGGAGTTGTTTTTCGACCTTCCCGTCTATTCGTTCGAAGCTTTTTGCGGTGGCCCAAGAGCCGATGGTGGAAACGCCGCGCCGATTGAAAAGGACCTTGCGGCCATTCTTTACACTTCCGGTTCCACGGGCAAACCAAAGGGCGTCATGCTGAGCCACGCGCAGATAATGGCCGGGAGTTCGATCGTGTCCAATTATCTGAGCATCACCTCTGAGGATCGGATTCTTGGGGTGCGCCCACTGAGCTTTGACGCGGGATTGAACCAGCTCATGACGGCGGTGCAGCAGGGCGGAACTTTCGTCCCGATGTCGTTTGTCTTTGCAAAAGAAATTGTCCAGTTGCTGCTCAAAGAGCGCATCACAGGAATGGGAGGAGTACCGACGCTCTGGAGTCTATTGACGCAACCCAGTTCAACCCTAGAGAAACATTCTCTTCTCAATCTCCGCTATATCAGCAACACGGGCGGACGCATGCCACAAAGCGTACTGGTCAGCCTTAGACGAATGCTTCCGACGACGAAGATCTTCCTCATGTACGGGTTGACCGAGGCTTTTCGTTCAACCTATTTACCGCCTGAAGAGCTCGACCGGCGGCCGGACTCGATGGGAAAGGCGATTCCCAACACCGAAATTCTCGTGGTGACCGATAAGGGAGAGCCATGCAAGCCTGGCGAGGTAGGCGAATTAGTCCACCGAGGACCGACCGTTTCCATGGGTTATTGGGGCCAACCGGAGCTGACCGCGCGGGTTTTGAGACCGCATCCGTTTCTTGCTCCGGAGCTCGGGGACAACGAGAGAGTGTGTTACTCGGGAGATCTTGTGAAGACAGACGAGGCCGGATTTCTCTATTTCGTCGGCCGCCGTGACAACATGATTAAGTCTTCCGGCTATCGAGTGAGCCCGACCGAAGTTGAAGAAACACTCTTCCAGAGTGGGTGTTTACGTGAGGCCGGCGTCATCGGCATTCCGGATCCGGTTTTGGGGCAGGCGATCAAGGCGTTCGTCGTCCCGCGCGACGGGGAAATTGTGAAAGCTGAGGCTCTAATTGCTTTCTGCACCGAGAGATTGCCGCGCTATATGGTGCCTAAAGTGGTGGAAGTGGTCGGTCAGCTGCCAAAGACGCCGAGCGGGAAAGTAGATTATCCTACGTTGCGTAACAACCTCGGCGCTTGAGCCCTGGGGCGAACGCCCTGTTTGACC
>VBKY01000200.1:0-2062 GCA_005879255.1 Deltaproteobacteria bacterium | reverse complement strand
CGGCGGCGGGTGCAAGCTTCCAGCCGGGAGTTTCATTTCCGCCGCGCCGTGCGGCAGATCTCGGCGGCCGCCGCGACTGAAATGCCAAAGACAAAATTAATTTGGCAACTTTTTGCCGCGTGGGGCAATCAGAGTTACAGTGCCGACCCGGAATATCTAGAAGAAGTCGTGAGAAGAGCCGCGACAACATTCGAGCAATAAAGGGACGAGATGCTTCTTACGCCTACGCGGTCGTTGTTCTACGCTGAGGCAATCGCTGGACCTAAAAAGTGGAGACCCCTCCGGCGGCGCAATACCCTTTCAAGACCCATCCTGGTGCAAGTTTCCCCCTTGAGGGCGAAAGCTAGTCATAAACTAAGCTACTTTTTGGTGAGAAAAGAAAACCGCCGCTCGCCAAGCCCAAAACAAATGCACTGCTTCGGTAGTATTAGCGAGTGACTCATGCCATTGCTGCGCACCCTCGTTCTAAATATTGCGAGTAATTGGGCCGGATACGGTGTCCAGACAGTTGTCGCTTTCTTCTTAACACCTTTTATCTTGCGCTCTCTCGGTGAGACGCGATACGGCGTTTGGATCTTGGTAATGGGACTAACGGGTTATTACGGGCTTTTAGACCTGGGACTCAGCGCTGGCATCACTCAGTATTTAACTCGATACCGAGCCGCGCAAAACATCGGGAAGCTGAATCAGACGGCCAGTACCGGCTTTTTAGCACTCACGTGCTGCGGAGTCGTCGTTTTCATCGGAAGTCTCGCGGTCGCGTTGAACGCATCCTTCCTTTTTCAGATTTCGCAGGAGTCAGCCACGGAAGTGGCGCTGGTTATTCTCATTACAGGTATCTCTGCGGCAATGCAATTTATCTTTTTCACTTATTCCGCCGTATTTACAGCCGTACAACGCTTCGATTTATCGAACGCTATTGGCATCGCAACCCGACTCGTGTCCGCCGCAGCGACGGTGTTATGTTTGAATCTTGGTTATGGTCTCGTCGGTCTCAGTCTCGTGCTGGCGGGCACAAACTTGATGGACTATCTGCTGCGCTGGCGTGTTTCGACTAGGCTTCTTCCCTCCATGAAGATATCTCTTAAACTAGCGACGCCACGTAATCTCAGTGAAGTCCTCAAATTCGGATTATGGAATACGGCGATCACAGCTAGCGTGCGTTTGATCTCATACACGGACGCAATTGTCATTGCGGCTTTTATGCCGGTCTCGGCCGTCGCACCGTTTGCTCTCGCGGCGAGTATGCGATCGTATTTCGAGGACATTTTTGTGCGGGCCGGATTTGTGTTCTTTCCTGCGGCAACGGAACTCGACGCCAAGGGTGATCAAGAGGGTCTTAGAACTCTCTACTTGGTGAGTTCGAAATTCATGTTGTTAGGATCAATTCTGTGCGGTTCACTGGCCATCTACTGGGCGCGAGATTTCTTTCGACTCTGGATCGGCTCCGCGTATGCCGAACCTGCCGGTTACCCGTCGATTGCCGTGCTCTTTTATCTGCTGGTTTTGGGCTCCATGGTTAGTGTTGCCCAACGAATCGGCTATCAGGTGCTTTTGGGGATACGAAAAGTTGGCTTGCTCGCAGCCCTGTTCGCGATTGAAGGCGTGAGCAACCTCTTGGCTAGCGTGATCCTGATTCGCAACTATGGACTTCTGGGCGTTGCTCTAGGGACTCTATTTCCAGCGGTCATCGTTCAAGGCTTTCTCCAGCCCTTCGTCGTTTGCCGAGCTCTGCAGATTTCCTTGATTACATACTGTCGGAAGGTGCTGGTAAGACCTGCGCTGGTATTGCTGGTATTGGTGCCAGTGCTTCTGGTCTCAACGGTTGCGGACCGCGCCGATGATTGGCTGACCCTCTTCCTAAGAGCTTCGGTGAGTTTTGCCGTAGCGGGGCCAGTTGTATTGCTCATCGGTTTGGACAAATTAGAACGTAATATGCTGTGGCGCTCGACGAGCGAATTCTTGACCAACTTCGCCCTATTGATTTTTGTTCGCCGACGCGTAGCTTCGGCCCCTGTCAAGAATAAGTCTTTCTGAAATTCGTTGTGTTCCGATTATCTTA
>VBKY01000199.1 GCA_005879255.1 Deltaproteobacteria bacterium | reverse complement strand
CATAAAAGACGTCAACGCCACTGTGGATTACCTCAAAGCAAACAAATTCGTCGACGGCGGCCGAATCGGTATCCTCGGCTTTTGCATGGGCGGGCGCGTGGCTTACCTGATGGCGGCGAGCAATCGGGAGTTGAAAGCGGCCGTCGCCTGGTATCCTGGCAGTTGTTTCCGGCCGTGGGGCGAAAGCCCGACGCCGTTCGAGCGCACGGCAGAGATCAGCTGTCCGCTGCTCGACGCCGAGTTGACGAAACACGGCAAAGCCCATGAATTTTACATTTACAAAGACACCGGACACTCGTTCATGGATCCGCATCATCCGGACAAATATGTCGCCCAGTCTGACTGGGAGTCGTGGCGGCGCGCGATGGAATTTCTGCAGAAGCATTTGGCGGTTCAATAGAATCGTAGGGGTGACCCTGGGTGGTCGCCCGTCCGAGAGGGCAGACACATAGGTCTGCCCCTACAAATTCATACCCATGTGGAGGAATAACGATGGCGGATAAACCACGCATAACATTCAGCACCAACCCCAATCCGCGCAATCGCGCGCTGATCGACGGGCTGATCCCGATCGACGGCTATGATTTGGAATATGTCGGCGACAAATATTCTGCAGGGGAGATTCATTACCGCTTCGTGCAGGGCGAGTTCGATGTCGCCGAGATGTCGACGGCGACGTTGATGCGCGCCAAGGAAAAGGGCAAACGTTTTCTCGCACTGCCGGTGTTTTTCCAGCGCGGCCCGCGGCAAAGAAATATATTTTTCTGCGAAGGCAAACTGAAGCATCCTAGCGAGCTCAAGGGCAAACAAATCGGCGCCTTCCGCTACGGCGCGACCGCTGTGTCTTGGGCGCGCGGATATCTGTTGGATGAACACGGCATTAAAACCACCGACGTCGGCTGGTTCGTGTCCGGCCAAGAAGTTTTTATCGGCAACGAACTGCCGGTGAAAGTCGAGCGGCTCGATCCGCCGCCGCCATTCGGTCAGGAAAAGCCCCATCTGGCCAAACTTCTCGGCGAAGGCAAGCTCGGCGCCGCGCTGGTCGCGGGCGACTCGGGTTATCCGGGTTTGTTCGGCGGCGGCGTGCTGCCCGGCGTGATGGGTCAAGTGCCTGGTGTGAAACCTCTATTCGAAGACACCGATGAAATCATTCGCTACGTGAAGCGAACGCAGATCTATCCGATCATCCACATCATGACGATCAAAGAGGAGACAGTGGAAGGGTATCCCGATCTAGCGGCCAAACTCATCGAAGCTTTTCGCGAAGCGAACCGGCTGGCGCCAAAATATTTCAAGAACGGCGATGCCGCGGGCTATGCCAAAGAGCGGGATGTTCTGGGCTACGATCCTTATGCATGCGTGCTCACTGACTCGGACAAAAAGAGTATCCAGGCGTTGAACCGCTATCAAATCGAGCAAGGATTGGTAAAGAAAGAGCTGCCGTTGGAGAGCTTATTCGTCAAGGAAGCGTTCAAAATGTAGAAGAGGAGAATTGGAGTGATGGAGTGTTGGAGTACTGGAGTATTGGGTAACTCCGAAACCCATCACTCCAACACTCCATTACTCCAGCACTCCAATTAGAAGTGATAGGCTCTATGTCAAATTCGTCTGACCTATTTCCACAGCAACGCACAACGGCACTGCCCGGCGGCTACATGGGCAAAATTCTCCGCGTCGACATGACGACCGGATCGATGAAGGACGAAAATCTGCCGGAAGAGCCGGTGCTGCGAAAATTTATCGGTGGGCAGGCACTGGCGCTTTACATGCTCATGCACGAGCTGCCGCTCGACGTGAAGCCGTATGATCCAGCGGCCAAGATGGTGATGTTCACAGGGCCGTTAACCGGGACGGGTCTTACGCCCGGTGGAACGAAAGTCTGCGCGGTATTTTTGAGCCCGATGACAAATTATTCTCTCGGCCGCGGCGCGGCGAGCGGCTACTGGGCGGCGTATCTCAAGCAAGCCGGCTATGACGGAGTCATTATCGAGGGCGCGGCAAAGAAGCCGGCTTATCTCTTCATCAATGATGGGAAACCCGAATTGCGTGGCGCAGATAAATTCTGGGGCAGAGGTGCGCGCGATTCTGAAGATCTGTTGCGTGCCGAAGTCGGGATCAAGGACGCCAAGGTCATGGGCATCGGACCCGCCGGCGAGCACATGGTCCACGCGGCGATGCTGTGCAACGATTACAATCATTCCGCATCGCACAGCGGCGGAGCGATTTTCGGCTCGAAAAAACTCAAAGCGATCGTCGTCTACGGCACCAAGCGGCCGCCGCTGCACGACAAAGCCGCGCTCATCGAAGCCGGGCTCAGATGGCGCAAAACGCTGCAGCAGTATTCGGTTTCCGACCGCTATGGCGTCGGCCACGCGCGCCATCTCGAGGCGCTGCCCAACAACAACATGCAAAGCTCGCTGATTGCCGACCACAACCGCGGCTTCGATCAAAATCGCATTACGCAGCGGCCGTGTTTTCAATGCGCGCGTCTTTGCCCCTGGGACGTGGAGATCGGCGAAGGCGAATTCAAAGGCAAGATCGGCCACTTCAATGCCGGCGCCGAGTGGCTCGACACGTTTTGGAATCTCGGCGTCAAAGGCAATGCGACGCTCTATCTTGCCGAGCGCATCAACGATCTCGGTATCGAGTGCGGTCACTTCGCTTTCGGCGCTGGCGTTTTATTCGAAGCCTATGAAAAAGGACTGGTCAAAGCCGAGGATTGCGATGGCTTGAGTCTTGAATGGGGCAATGTGGAGGCGATCGACAAGTTGCTTGAGATGACCGCGCGGCGCGAAGGCAAATGGGGCAACTTGATTGCCGACGGTCCGCTCGAAGTCGCCGAAGCGATCGGCGGCGACGCTGTGAAATGGGTCGTTCATACCAAGCGCGGCGTTCCCGCCATGCATGATTGGCGGCCCCACTTCAGCAACATGCTGCGCGAGATTGTCGCCAGCGGCGGTATGAAGCCGCAGGGCGGCGGCGCAGCGAATCCGCCGCCCGATTTGAAATATCGCGAGAAGTGGGGACCGCTCGATCGTGACGATCCCAAAGGATGGCCCCAGTCCAACGTGATCGCCGAGCAGTACCGCCAGTTCGTCGGCCTCATGGGCGGCTGCTGGTTTGCGCAGATGCATCTCAAGCCGGATGGCTTGAACAGCGTTGTCGATTCGTTCAATGCCACTACGGGTTGGAATTTTACGCTCGACGAGGCGATGCTGGCGGGGCATCGGAGCGCGATATTGCAAAGCGTTTTCGCAACCCAACGCGGCTGGATCGCTGACCACGACTGGCAGCAGGTGGGCCAGCGTTTTATTGATCCGGTGCCCGACGGAAAATTTAAAGGTTTCACCATTGCCAAATGGCTGCCGGAGATGGTGCGCGAATACTATCAGCTCTCCGGCCGGCACGAAAAAACCGGCAGACCTTTCATGAACACACTCGTGCAGCTGGGTCTCGAAGAATTCAAAGAGTGGGCGCAGCTCGATTGAGTATCAGTGCCAATGGCTGCGATCCATACCAGGGTTTCATATATCGGCCTGATATCGATTTTATAAAATTCAACGAGCTGCTGCGTAACTCATCTCTGCGCGCGTACGCCCCGGCATCGCGCCGCTTCCGTTTAACTCCGCTATTTCTGCCGATGATTAAAACGCTAGCAGCCCGTTAGTCGGCCAGGGAACGAATCTCGGCGTCGGCGCGGCGCAGACGAGCAGAAAGTTCCCGCCCGATATTAAGAATTAACTTGCTCTGTATTTCGGGATGGCTACTCGCCAGCGTTCGGAGCTGAGCGATCGGCAGGACGTAACATAGGGTCGGTTCGTCAGCAATGACGTCAGCGGACCGGGTGCCGCGGTCCAATAGCGCCAATTCGCCGAAGGCCAGCCCGGGAGTAATCGTGCTCAAACGTTGGCGTTGCGCGCCGTTCTTGATACTGAGACAAATGCTCACTCTGCCCGCGGCCAGGAGATAGAGAGAGTCGGCGATTTCACCCTCCCGGATGATTGTTTCACCGGGGGAGTAGCTTACCTCTTTCAAAACGCTCTCGATCAGCGCAATTTGTCCAGGATCGAAGCCCCCAAGGATATCCATTTCGGCCAGGACAACCTGCCGGGACTCGCGTAACAGCTCCGGTTGTTTTTCCTGAAGCAGCTGATCTTCACACCATTCGAGAGCTGAGTCGCTGTCGACAAACAAGCTCTCGCCATGCCATATGGCCTCGGCTTTATCTCTGAACAGATCGGTGCAATGCTCCGGCAAATGAGTTAACAGAAGCGTCTTGTCATGCTTTCTCAACTGCTCCCTCATCTGATCCAATAGCGCCCGGGCACATGCATCGATTTGCAGCACCCGTTTGAGATCAAGGATCAGAAATGAAAATGAGTCCAAGTCGGTGGCGACCAGCCTGATTACTTGCTCTATGGTGCTGAAGAAAAGACTTCCTTGTAGCTCGTAAACGCAGATCGTCGAGCCTTTCTGGTTTAAGACCGACTCCTGAGCGCCACCACGTCGGCGTTTCGAACGCACGGTGGTTCCCCGATAACTGCGGCGAACCACGACTGCCGCACTAAAGCGACTTTTGAACATGTGCAGTTTGAAGCGCTCCGAAAGTTCTTCGCAGACCCGTATGCCGCGGCAGCTGTTCCATTGTTCATCCAGCGCTGCGGAGAAAGTGCCGATGCCGAACTCGCCGGGAAGCACTGCGATGATTCCGCCAGAGACGCCGCTTTTGGCCGGTAGCCCGATGCGATAACTCCACTCTCCAGCGTAATCGTACATGCCGCAGCTGTGCATGACACTGAGAACGTTCTTGACGTACTGCTCTTCGAGAGCACGCTTGCCGGTCAACGGATTGACGCCGTTATTGGCGACGGTTGCAGCCATGAGCGCCAGATCACGCGCGCTCACCAGGATCGAGCATTGCTCAAAATAGAGGTCGAGGTGCTCGTCGATCGGCTCATCGATCATGCCGAAGTTTAGTTCGAGATAGCCGATGGCCCGATTGCGGTTACCGGTCGTACGCTCGGAAATATATACGGCATGATCGATATCGAGCGGTCTCCCGGCCAAGTCGGAGAACTTGCGGAGCAGCCGGGCCAATCGTTGGTCATGACCCTTTCCTTTGACGAGAGCCGTCGTTGCGATCGCGCCTGCATTAACCATCGGATTGAATGGACGGTTGCGACGCTCATCGAAGACGATTGAATTAAAGGCTTCGCCGGTTGGTTCGACGCCAACTTTTCTCAGCACGTAGTCGACCCCGTGATCTTCAAGAGCAAGGCCGTAGACGAATGGCTTCGAGATCGACTGGATCGTAAACAAATGAGTTGTATCGCCGACCTCGTATACATGGCCGTCGGCGGTAGCGAGCGCAATGCCGAACAGACGCGCATCAGCCTTGGCCAACTCCGGGATGTAGGTCGCTACCTTGCCGCTGAAGTCTTGTTGGTACTTGGCGTGAATCTCTTTGAGAGAGGATAAAATCGGAGAAATCTTTGCGCTCTCACAGGTGATCCTGGCGGCTTTATTCAATTGCATCGGTTCTGGCGTGTCGTTGCCCTATGGTATTCAATCGCGAAGTCGTGTCGCTCCCCGAAGGGAAAGAATATAGCTTTGCCGAATAATGCACTCTATATGCCAGAGAATGCCGAAACTTTCTCGACTTCAATAACACGGTCCTGGCGAAAGAGTCGGAACACCTCCAAGGTCATTCCCGCGAAAACGGGAATCTCGAAGTCCCTAAATTTATTAGATTCCGGCTCGCGCTAGCTGTCGCCAGCTTGCCCCGAATGACGGAAGAATCGGTCGGCGAGTTCCACAGAGGCCACGCCCCACGTCGGGATGTCGGTTGGTCGTCCGTCGGTCGATACAAGCTTATGTGCGTTTCTTAGGCAGGTGTTTGACGTGAATTTGGGCAGAAGCAACGCTCGCTTGCGTCTTTCGAACGATCGGACGGCGGGGGTGCGAAAACGCTGCACAAAACACACCGTTAGCGCGGCACTCTGATTTCCAACTCCAGGCCGTTGGGATCTTTGACAAAAATGGTGGTGAGCTTACCCGTGTCGTCGCGATTCTCGCGCAGAATCTCCGCGCCTTTTTCTTTAAATTCCTTGGCGACCTGCTCGACGTCGTCGGTGACATAGCCGTAATGATGGACGCCGACTTGGGTCGCGGACTCCATTAGCTGAATCGACGGGGCTCCGGCGATTCTGACGAAGCAGAACCCATAACCCGCGGCGCCTCTTCTGATCGGTGTAGCGTGTCCGCCGAAAAACTTTTCATAAAACTTGATCGATGCATCGACATCCTTGGTGTAAATAGCGACATGCTCCAATTGATAGTTCATGAGTTTCCACCTAGCGGTTAGGCACAAGCCGTTTCACGCAAAAAACTGGTTCAATTAAAATTGATCACTGCTTTTACCACCGAATAGCTTGCCATCGCTGCCATGGCCTCATTGATCTGTTCCAGCTTATAGCTCTTGCTGATCATTTCCTCGAAAGGAAAAGATTTCCTCCTCGAGGCGAGAAAGTCGATTGCCTGCAGCCAGTGGCGCGGCTCGGCAGAACGGATAGTGATGAAAAGCATCTCTTGCGGTATCCGTTCGACGGCGATGTTCGCCTTGCCTCCGGCGCCGATATTCAAGTAACGGCCGCCGCCGCGGAGCAACGTGAGTCCCTCGGGCACGGCTAGATTATTTGCGACTTGAATCACGACATCAGCGCCGCGTCCGTCGGTGTGATCGCGTACCCAGTTGCGCCGGTGTTTCTCGTCGGTGACCTCTTCGAGATTCAGCACGCCGTCGGCGCCCATACGTTTGGTAAGTTCCAGCCGGTTGGCCGGCGCGCCGATGACGAGCACCTGCTTGGCGCCGTGGTCTTTGGCGACCGCGGTGGCGAAATTGCCGAGCGGCCCGCTGCCCTGAATCACCACGGTCTCGTGGCTCTTGATGGCCCCGAGCCGGTCGAAACCATGCATTACCGTGCGGTAGGCGCAAGCAGACGCCGCCGCAGACGCGGAAGTAACATCTTCGGGAACTTTGATGATGAGACATTCTTTCGGCACGTACATATACTCAGCACAGCTGCCGAGGAGAAACGGATGCTGATCGCTGCGGTTATGTCCCCAGGACGCGCGGCCCGGGCAAATGCACGGTTGCAGCGCAACCGCGCAGTAATAACAAGAACCACAGGCAACGTAACTCCAGACGATGCGGTCACCACGTTGGACCGGGTTACCGAGGATATCGGTCCGCTCGCCGGCGATATCTTCGACGTAACCGCAGGGTTCGTGGCCGGTGATGATTGGCAATGAGTCTTCGTCCCCCAACGGACCGTGCCAGCGGTGCACGTCGGTGCCACAGAGCGTAGAAGCCGTGATCTTCACCAGCAGCGAGCCCTGATCGAGTTTGGGGATCGGCACCTGCTCTATCGTCAGGGGTTTGTTATGCTCGGTGATAACGGCGGCGCGACAGGTCTCCATGATGAATCCTTTCATTCAGCTAGGCTGGTTATCATTTAACGGCTGGAACCATTGGAACTATGAACAACTGGAACGGTTCCAATAGTTCCAGCCCTTCCGATCGTTTCAATAGGAATCGGGTGATTTACAGCGGCAATTTGTAAAACGTCTCGGCGTTGCGCCACAGCATGGCGGCCTTGTCGTCATCTGTAATCTCGTCGCTCTCCATCAACTCGCCGAGGTCATGCTTGCAACTTTCGTTGGTAACTTCGTGCGGAAAATCCGACGAGTAGAGAAACGGCTTGTTGCCGACGGTCTTGATCGCAAAGGGCATGGTCAGTTCTTCGGTCTCAACGCCCAGATACAAACGCTCTTTCTCGATCAATTGCTTGACATAATGGCTAGGATCTTCGCCCTCCCGGATGCCGTACTCGCTCGGTGGAATATATTGGTGGTGGGTTTCATGCGACGCATGCAAGCGTTCGAGGAGGAGCAGGAGCCAAGCAATACCGCCTTCGAGAAAGGCGATGCGAACGCGCGGGAAGCGATTGAAAATCCCGTTATAGAGAATATCGGCGCAATTGATCGTGAGTCCCCAAGGATGACCGAGGGCGTGCACCGGCACGTACATGTTCATATGATCCATGCCGAAGCGGTCATGCGCGCCGCCGTGGACCGCCAGGCAGCAACTGAGCTTGTTGGCCTCTTCGTAAACAGGCCAGTACATCTTGGAGCCGAGCGGGTGCGCGAGACCATTCGACGGCATCATCGCGCCCAGCATGCCGAGCTCGGTGACGGCACGGCGCAATTCCTTCGCTGCTTCCTGCGGATCCTGCATCGGCAGGATCGCCATGCCTTTGAAGCGCGAATCGAATCTCACGTAGGTCTCATAAAGCCAATCGTTGTAGGCTTTGGAGACCGACACGGCGTAATCCAGGCTGACAATTTTGCCGTACGATAGCGCGGTCGTTGGATAGAGTACGGTCCATTCGATGCCGACATCGTCGAGAAATTCGAGCCAGCCCTTGGGACCCACTGCCGGTCGCTGGTCGCGCTGGGGCGGCGTTTCCACGGCGCGTCCACTGTGAAGATGATCTAAAGGCGGAAAGACCACGCCTTTGCGCGCGGCGATTTCCCGATAGGGCGATTCCATGCGGGCGATAATCGCCACGGTATCTTCTATAATATGGCCGTCGCCGTCGATAATTCTTGTGCCCAGTGTGGCGCTCATTTAAAAATACCTCCCGTGAAATTCGCCATTCGTTCTCAAGTGAGGAAACGTGAACATTGCTTTTCTTATAATCCGACTTGACACTCGGGATCAAGGAGGCCACCGCGAAAGTCAAACGTTCTGATCTGGCGGCGAATTCCGCAACGCGATACGGCGCCAAGCGATCGGCCTCGCGTTTCGGCCAAGTTTGCGATAAAAGAAAATCGTTCAAACCGGACGATCGGAGCGTAAAAGCACCGGAGGATTTATGGTAGAAGAGACAGCGGAACAAAGATTGGCTCGACTGGAAGCTGAA
>VBKY01000704.1:2521-4787 GCA_005879255.1 Deltaproteobacteria bacterium | reverse complement strand
GGTCGTACTTGAACTGGGCGCTTCAGCGCGTGGGCTCCATGCCGTTGCACGAATTCTTAAAAGTTAGGCCACGCCTGTCCTTGCCGCGTGAATCAGGCCACGCATGGCGCCTGCGGCCAACCCCCAGGTATCAGTATCCGGACAGCATAGGCGATCCACACCAGCGCGTAGGTTAGCGCCTTCGATAGTTATGGAGGTCATCAACATCCTCTCCCCACAATGGCGACGATCGCGACGGCGCCTGTCTCACCTCTGTTTCGCTCTTCAAGGCACGCGCATCCAATGGTTCAAGACCTCTTCAGCCGATAGAGAGCCAATAAGGAGCAAAGGAAGGAGATTATATCGAGAGCCTCTCTGAACCAGGACCAATAGGTCCACCTAGCGACTCTCGCTGAGAGTTCTGGAGATGGAGCCGAATCAAGAGGAATCTTTTGGAACGCAAGCATCTCACGGATGAAGAACAGACCGCTCCAAACGCGCATTATGATATAGGAGGCAAGGCCTATCAGAAGCAGCCGGCGAACCGTAATGTCATTCCAGGTCAAGAAAAGCGTCAAGAGAATGAAAATGGTGATGGCCGCATGAACGGGGATCCAGAACCGTTGAAGGGGTACTCCCGTACCGGGTTGTATGATTGAAAACGACGACGGCGGCGACGCACTCCATAGAGGCGTAAGGACGATGTGCTCGTAAAGGCCGCCTCCAACAGAGCCGGCCATTGCGAAGCAGAGAAAAATCAACGACCATAGTGCCAGGTTCGTCGTCATTGATACCTCCTTCCGCATTGTCCTGCTTCAACACGTTCGACGGTCACCAGGATCGCGCACGCGTTGCCTAACCTACTAAGTGAGTCGGTCAGTAACGCTCCTGTCAGAAAACAATAGAAAAGATAAAATCAGCATAACGAGCGCAACTAAATTCAGAACTGCGCTAGTAGCGTGAGAGTATTCCCATTGTCGACGAAGTTCTGCCCAGTTTTCTGGCAGCATAGTCCAGTTGTTTGTCGCTTGATTGGAAGGATAAGTGTATGTCCAAAAAATTACCTGTGTTCCCGCAATGCAAAGAAAGGCGATTAAGGCAAGAATAAATGCCTTTCGCTCGTGGCGAACCGTAATAGTTAAAACCAGAGTCGAAAGCAATGCACCGACCACAACAAATCCGAGTAACGCCCAGCCTCTATAGATTTGCTGCACCTTCAGGTAATCTTCGCGGGAAAGATTGATTTTGTTCGGCAACTCCAACAAATGAGCCATCGCAGGCGCAAGAGCTAGGGCGACGAATAAGAGACTTAAGAAATATATTATTTTTAGCCATTTACTCATTTGTGTCGCACTAACGCGCGCCGTGCGCACCTATCGACCACCGGGTTAGCCTTCGAGTGGGCCAAATGGCTTGGTATCGGCTAACTCGTAAACGTCAATCGCTTGGCCGCGACGCAGCATTCTTTTCCCGAGCTTTGGAAAGTCTGCAATCTCGTACTCGAGGTTCTCGCCGCCAAAAAGATAGGCCAAGTCTTCCGTGAACGGATTGCGCATGTGGTGCGCTACGAAAGGAGCGGGGAAAGCCATAAAGTCTCCCGGCTCAACTTCGAACTCTTGGTCATCGATCTCAGCGATACCCTTTCCGGCGAGCACATAGATCCATTCTTCCTCCCGGTGGTGGGCGTGGTAGACGAAGGATTCCTTTCCAGGTGGAACGCGACCGATGTTGACACCGGTTCGGACTAGGCCGAGGGCGCGACGGAGCATCATGCCGGTAATCTCGGATTTCTTGTTCCACGGATGGTGGAAGGTCTGCTCTTGCGCCTTAATCTGCGTCGCCTTAAGAAGACGAGGTTTCATTTCAGACATCACAGGACTCCCAATCAATAAGGTTAAGAGCTAACGAAGAAAAAATAGATTACTTCTAACCCCATAATCTTTCGCGATATCTTTCGCGGCTTGCGCTCTGCGCACCGCCAGCGCGGCTTCGAGCGCAACCGGCCAATGACGAAAAGCCTCGGTCAGAGGCAGTTCTGCCGAACCTCCTCGACGATCACCTGCTTCATACGCTTGATGTTGTCGATCTCCTGGCACTTTAGGTCGCACCACAGCTCCTGCAAGGCCGGTCTGCCCTCGGCATTGGCGATGTACTGGTCGTAGCGCCACAGAGCGTCGAGCCGCTTGCCCAGGTCGTGGTCGTGGTCTGCAACGCCACAACTCTCGCTGATGTGCTCCAGTTCCTTTTCCGCCGCCAGTGTCATGATGCACCTCCTTTACGTACGGTA
>VBKY01000704.1:1971-2463 GCA_005879255.1 Deltaproteobacteria bacterium | reverse complement strand
GCTCGTGCCGTTCCGCCTCCTCGCGCGTGTTGAACGTGCCCAGGTTCCTGCGCTTGCCGGTCTTCGTGTCTACCTTTCTCGAATACAGCCGGTATTGGCCCGACTTCAGCTTGCGGATCATGCTGCCCTCACAAAAAGTTAACTCTCAGTGTGACGCTTCGCGCACTATCTGCTCGGTTATCGCCCCACTATGTGTGTGCCGTCGGTCGCGGGTGCGCTTGCCTTGCGATCCCATAGGTCTCTCTACATTACACCGCGAAGGGAAATGTTTCGGGTAGCTCGCCCGCCTCCCATTCGGCGCTGTAATCGAGCGGTTCCACTGCCCGCGTCTCATCGAAGTGGATCACGGCATCGAACTGGTCGGGCAGCTGAGCGTAGAAGTAGTGGCTCGCACGCTCGGTGTCGGGACGATAGATCACGCCGATCGCGCGCTCGAGCCGTGGCTCGCGAAGGACCTTCGGGACATTGTCGCGCTCACGCAATGTCATCAGA
>VBKY01000704.1:0-1912 GCA_005879255.1 Deltaproteobacteria bacterium | reverse complement strand
GGCCGTAACGGTGCCGTGATGCGTGGTAAAGCCGATCAAGACGGCGTCGCGGCCGTTTCGCTCGCGTACGAGCTGGCCGACATTCAACTCACCGCGCCGGCCCATGTCCGTCGCGCGCGCGTCGCCGAGATGAGAATTGTGAGCCCAGACGGCGACCTTCGCGCTCCCCGCCCGACTTTTGAGGTGCGCGACCAGCGCCTCGAGCGTCTCGACCATGTGGCGATCGCGCAGATTCCATGATGAGACGTCCCCGAGAAACATCGCGCGGTAGTACTCCTCCGCGTTCTTGACCACTCGCGCGTTCTGCACGGCCTCGAAGAACTGGTCCTCCGCGACGCGACCGTCGCGCCGGGCGTAATCGATGGCCCGCCGTTGCAACTCAACCAGTTCCTTAATGACTTCGTCCTCGCACGATTTGGTTAGTCCAAGCGCGGTGAGATAACCATAGGTCTGGGCATCTTCACCGAATTGATCGAAGCACGCGTAGCGATCCCGGGCTTGTTTCGCCCTCTCGGGGTCCACCTTCTCGAGATAGCGGAGAACGGCTTCCATCGAGGCATGGAGACTGTAGAGATCGAGGCCATAAAAGCCGGCTCTTTGATCGTCCGGCGCGAGCGTGTCGTTGCGGGCGCGTAGCCATTCGGCGAACTCGACCACAACGGTGTTGCGCCACATCCACGCCGGAAAACGCTTGAAGTCAGTGAGCGCTTCGATGGCATCGACATCGTCGCTCATCCTATTCACGTAACGATTGACCCGGTAAGCGTCCGGCCAATCGGCCTCGACGGCGACGGCCGTAAAGCCTTTCTCTTCAATGAGCCGCTTCGTGATCTCCGCGCGGTTCTGGTAGAACTCGTGCGTGCCGTGCGATGCCTCACCGAGTAGCACGAAGCGCGCATCGCCGACGAGTTCCAAGAGACGGTCGTAGTCTTCGCCGGCCCCAGTCAACGGGTGGAGGGTTTCGTGCAGTGCTTCCATAAATTTCGGATCAGTCATGCTTGGCATGGTATCGTTCTCCTTCGGGCGCTGTCGCGCTCGCCTTGACGCTTTCGGCCCCGCGACTTGCCTCCGTGCTGCGGGCGAGCAGGTCGCGTACCTCTTCGTCCGTAGTCTGTGAGAAATCTTCGTACCAGAGGCCCACCGCATGAAACGGCTCGGGTGTGATAGCGCAGATAATATCGTCAACCTCGGCCCTCAACTGTTCGCAAGTCTCCGGTGATGCGGTTGGGACTGCTACGACGATGCGCGCGGGCTGCTGCTGGCGGAGCGCTTTGACGGCTGCCAGCATGGTGGCCCCGGTCGCTAGACCGTCATCGACGAGGATCACAGTCCGGCCCCGCACGTCGGGAGCCGGACGATCGCCGCGGTAAAGGCGCTCGCGCCGCATCAGTTCCCGCTGCTCCGATGCGGCAACTTCGTTCACAATGTAGTCGGGGATGCCGAGACCGCCGACGAGCTCATCGTTGAGCACGCGCACGCCGCCGGTCGCGATTGCGCCCATCGCCAACTCCTCGTAACCAGGGACACCAAGCTTTCGCACGAGAAATATATCGAGGGGCGCATTGAGCGCTCGGGCCACTTCATAGGCGACGGGCACGCCGCCGCGCGGTAGGGCGAGCACGAGCACGTCCGGGCGATTGGCATAAGCCGTGAGCTTGGTCGCGAGCAACTGACCTGCTTCACGGCGATCACGAAAGGGTCTTTGCTTCATATCTCTGCTCCTATCGGCTCCGGTTGCATCACAGATTGCCGTTCGACCCGTCGGCCAGAAATTGCGCCAGCGAGCTGCCGATGAACGGCGCGATTGAGACGACATGCAGCTGCGCCCAGTCTTTCTCGGCCACCGATATCGTGTCGGTGACAAACACGGCGCGCACCGCGGGATGCTCCAGCCTGGCGCGCGCGCCCATCA
>VBKY01000707.1 GCA_005879255.1 Deltaproteobacteria bacterium | reverse complement strand
ACATGGGCAATTCGTGAGTTAAAACTTTAGGCAAGGGGATCACAATCCGGGGCAAGTCCTGATCGATCAAATCATGGCTGACAAACGCTAAGATGAAAAATGAAAAAGCGGCGACGCCTCTCCGGACGATTCGTCTCGCGCTATTTTCGATTCTCCTGATCGGAATGCTCGGCAGCGTTATAGAACTGATTTTATTAAGTCACTATGAAGACTGGCGCCAGTGGCTACCGGTGATCTTGATTTTGTTAGGGCTGTCGGTTTCTGGGTGGCATGCGGTTCGCTCGACGGCACTGAGCGTTCGGCTTTTACAGGCGCTATTCATTTGTTTCATGGCGAGCGGCTTTGCCGGAATCTATTTTCACTATCAGGGCGGCGCCGAGTTCAAATTGGAATCCAATCCGTCGCTCCGTGGTTGGGCCTTGTTCTGGGAAACGATTCGCGGCAAAGTGCCGCCGTTGCTCGCTCCTGGCGTCATGATGCAGTTAGGATTGATCGGATTGGCGTACACTTATAAACATCCGGCGCTCAACAGCGCTAAGGAAAGAGGAGAATGAAATGAATCGGATCAGACGTTTTCTGTTCCTCTGCGCGCTGGCCGCGACCATCGGTCTGCCGAATGTCGGTCAAAGCCAAGTCGGCCAATCCCAATTGGCGAATCCCGATATGGCGAGCGAGAAGGAATTGCTGGCGCTGCCGCACATGACCGCGGCGCTCGCTAAGAGCATCATGGAGCAACGGCCCTTCTTGAACATGGCCGATCTGCATGCGCTGCTGTCCAAGACTTTGAGCAAAGAGCAGTTGGCCGAGCTCTACGGCAAGATGTTCGTGCAGATCAACCTCAACACGGCGGCGCCGAGTGAGATCTTATTGATTCCCGGCGTGGGGAATCGGATGTTACGCGAGTTTCAAGAGTACCGCCCGTATAAAACGATCGCGCAGTTCCGCAAGGAGATTGGCAAGTACGTCGATCAAAAGGAAGTGGCGCGCCTCGAACAGTATGTCTTCGTGCCGGTCAATTTGAACAGCGCCAGCGACGCAGACATCCTCAGCATTCCCGGCACGGGCAAGCGCATGCTGCGCGAATTTAAAGAATACCGCCCGTACACCAACATCGCGCAGTTCCGCAAAGAGATCGGCAAGTACGTCGACAAGAAGGAGGTGGCGCGGTTAGAACGGTATGTCACTTTGAACTAATTATCGCATCCGTTCGACAATCCATTCTTCTCTCACGGCGCGAGGGTTTTCTACTCCGCAGCTTTGTTATCCGCCGGAGTTTCTCGAATTTTCCAGCTCCCAATAATTGGTATACGTCCAAGAGCGGACTTTGCTATTCTGCCCGCGGGTGCTAAATAGCGCCTAACTTTCGTCGAGTCATTGATACGGCGACGGGCTGTGGAGGTCAGGTTATGTGGTTCATCGGTTTAATCGTCGGCGGATTCATCGGCGCCATCGGCGGCGGAGCCGGCGCGGTCATCGGCGCCCTGGCCGGGGCCGGAGTTGGCTGGGCCTTGGCAAACCAATTGGACCGTCCTGGCAATGAACGGCTCGCGCGGCTTGAAGCATCAATAGAGTTTCTGCAGCAGCGCGTCGCCTCGTTAGAAAGATCGCAGCGCAAAGCTGGGCTATCAGAAACAGAACCGACCGGTGAATACCGCGAGCCGACGACGGCCGAGCCTGATCGTCGTCCATCCCCCGTAGCGCGCCCTGTCGATCCCCGCGCGTCGTCAGGTGAATCTCCATCGATTCCACCACCGCCCGCAGATTTTCGCGAACCAGCGTTCAGGCCGGAACCGGCTTCGCCTGGCGGTACAGCACCACGTACGCCGCCTGAACCTTCGGCAGTTTGGAATTTTTTCTTTGGCGGCAACGCGTTGGTGCGCTTTGGCGTCATCGTGTTGTTTTTCGGCGTGGCATTCTTGCTCAAGTACGCTTCGGAGCATATCGAGATTCCGATCGAGGCGCGGCTCATCGGCGTCGCCTTGGGCGCGATTGTGATGCTGGCGATCGGTTGGCATCTGCGCCTGAAGCGCCCCGGTTACGCTCTGATTGTGCAGGGTGGCGGCATCGGTGTCCTCTATCTCACCGTGTTCGCTGCGTTCAGACTGTATCAATTGTTGCCGGCTGGTTTGGTTTTCGCGCTGCTGACGGCGATGGCGGTCTTCTCCGCAATGCTGGCGGTGTTGCAGGATTCGCGGTCGCTCGCCGCCATGGGTGTCACCGGCGGCTTTCTTGCGCCGCTACTCGCGTCCACCGGCGGTGGCAGCCACGTGGCGCTGTTTAGTTTCTACGCGCTGCTCAATCTCGGCATTCTCATTGTCGCTTGGTTCAAAGCCTGGCGCTCACTCAACCTCCTCGGGTTCGCGTTTACCTTCATCATCGGGCTCGTTTGGGGTGACCGTTTCTACAGGCCCGAGTTTTTCGCGAGCACAGAGCCTTTCCTCATTCTCTTTTTTCTATTTTACGTCGCCATCGCCGTGCTGTTCGCGTTGCGCCGCGCCGCGAGTATCAAAGACCCGGTCGACGGATCTTTGGTTTTTGGTGTTCCTTTGGTGGCGTTTGGGCTGCAAGCCGCGTTGGTGCGCGACATTGAGTATGCCACGGCGTTCAGCGCGCTGGCATTGAGCTGCTTTTATCTGCTCTTGGCAAAAGTGTTGTTCGTGCGGGCGAGTGAAAATATGCGCCTGCTGGTTGAATCGTTCCTCGCTCTGGGCATCGTCTTCGGCACGCTGGCGATTCCGCTGGCGCTTGACGGCCGTTGGACCGCCGCCGCGTGGGCATTGGAAGGCGCGGCGATCGTTTGGATTGGCGTGCGCCAAGATAAAATCCTGGCGCGCGGCTTCGGTATCTTTTTGCAATTTGCCGCGGGCGTGGCTTTTTTCTTCAGCGCTGCGGAACCGCGCGGCGCGGTGCCGGTATTCAATAGCTTTTATCTCGGTTGTGTGATGATCAGCGTGGCCGGGCTTTTTTCCGCCTGGTATCTCAAACAGCAGCGCGCACGCTTGAGCCAAGAGGCCGCCTACGTCGCCACGGCGCTGTTTTGCTGGGGAGTGTTATGGTGGTTCGGCGCCGGTTTCGAGGAAATCACAGCCTATGTTAGGACCCGCCCCCTTGAGCTGCGATTATACCGTTTTCATGGCGTTGTATTGTTTGTCACGGGGTGCTGCGCGCTGTTCAGCGTTCTGCGGCGCCGCTTAAACTGGGATGAAGCTCTGTACCCGGTCATCGCGCTGCTGCCGCTGATCTATGCTTTGGCACTGGGAGATGCTACGCGGGCGGCGCACCCGCTCGAGTACTTCGGATATATTGTCTGGCCGCTGGCGTTCACCGCCCATCTGTGGCTGTTGCGCCGTCACGAGGGCGAGATGCCACACGTCCATTGGTGGCACGCCGCGGGCGTTTGGCTCTTCGCGGCGCTGGGCGCATGGGAAGTAGGCTGGTGGACTGGAGAGTTGGTGCGAGGCGGCGATGTCTGGCGATTGGTTGGCTGGCCGCTGGTGCCAATTGCCCTGCTCGCATGGCTGTCCGACCGAGGCGAGCGCACCGCTTGGCCGGTGGCGCGTTTCTTTGAAGCTTATTTGTTGCACGGCGGCATTTTGCTTGCGGCGTTTTTATGGCTCTGGATGGTCCATGTCAATTTCGATAGCCGCGGCGATCCGGCGCCGCTACCGTACCTGCCGTTGTTAAATCCTCTCGACCTGGCGCAAGGCGCTGCACTACTTGCGCTGTACGCTTGGTTTCGCCGCTTGCGTGCAGCGCCGTTTGCGCCGCAGCTTTTCCAGACCGCCGAGCTCGCTTATGTTGCTCTCGGCAGCATCGGGTTTTTCTGGCTTAACGGTGTTCTGCTGCGCACCGTGCATCACTGGGCGGGAGTGCCGTTCGCTCTCGACGCGATGATGCGCTCGATGTTGGTGCAGGCCTCGTTGTCGATCTTCTGGAGCGTACTG
>VBKY01000703.1:1485-3767 GCA_005879255.1 Deltaproteobacteria bacterium | reverse complement strand
GATGGAGAATTCAGTTGAATCCTGGCATCGCCGCGTGGTCACTTGATCAGCCTACTCGCCCGGGAGAGCACGTCCGGCGGAATCTTCACGCCAATCTGCTTCGCCGTCTTGAGATTGATCACGAACTCAAACTTCGTCGGCTGCTCCACCGGCAGATCGGCAGGCTTGGCTCCCTTCAGGATTCTGTCCACGTAGTAGGCGACGCGCCGGTAGCTGTCCGCGGTGTCCGCCCCATAGGACATGAGCCCACCGGCATCTACAGCTCCTCTGAGCTGGTACATCGACGGTAACCGGCTCTTTAACGCAAAGCCCACGATCCGGTTTCCGTTATCAAACATCCGCGGGCTCGTGGGCACGTAGAGTCCATCCGGGCGCTGCTTGCCCATCGCAGCAAAAACCCTATCGAAATCTTCCGTGCCTCGTACCTCCCAAGACTGAATAGTCAACCTCAGCGCACGCCCCGCGACCGGCAGAACCTCTTTCACCTCGCGTACACTGGCCGGAGCACCCGGATCGTAGAGAACCGCGACACGGACAAGTTTTGGAACTGCTTCTTTGAAGAGCTCCAGCCGCTTGCCGCCTAGCTCTCCGCCAAGCCTTGTAGTGCCGGTGACGTTACCGCCGGGACGGGCAAGGCTTTCAACCAGGCCTGCTTTGACAGGATCGTCCCCACCGCCCACCATAACGATGGGAATCGTCTTGGTCGCATTCATGGCCGGCCGGATCGTATTGACCCCTCCTGCTGCCACGATGACATCCACCTTGAGACGCACCAGCTCGGCCGCAAGCTCCGGGAGCCGATCGAGCTTACCCTCCGCAGATCGGTATTCGGTGGCGATGTTCTGTCCTTCTATGTAGCCAAGCTCGCGCAGAGCTAGCCGAATTGCCTCGGCACGGATGGACTCACTAGCTGGGTCGTTCTCCGATAGATACCCTATCCGCGTGACTTTCTTCGGCTGTGCCTCGGTTATGACCGCAGCGGCAAGCAGTACCAGGATTGATGAGACAGCAGTTTTCTTCATTGCACGCACGATTCGTATGTATCACGCGGGGCGGTATTACAGAAAGCTGAATTTACAACCAAGGCGACAGGTATTCGTCGAGTAGAAAAACCAGTTTTTAGCCTGAGATTGAACTGAACGCAACGGACAAATCTCATGGGATTTGTTAGATGGAGAATTCAGTTCAATCCTGGCGTCGCAGTTTGTTTTCTCGGCATCACTTGATCACCTTATCCGCTCTTGCCAGCACATTCGGTGGAATCGTAAGCCCAATCTGCTTAGCGGCTTTTAGATTGATGACGAATTCGAACTTCGTCGGTTGTTCCACGGGCAAGTCAGCGGGCTTCGTCCCTTTTAGAATCTTGTCCACATAAGTGGCGACGCGACGGTAGCTGGCCGCGGGGTCCGCTCCGTAGGACATGAGCCCACCGGCATCTACATATGCTCTGCCGCTCACTGACGGTAACCGGCTCTTTATCGCAAAGTCTGCGATCCGTTTTCTGTTAGCACCCATTGGCGGGCTCCCCGTTACGTAGAGTCCATCCGGGCGCTGCTTATTCAGCGCGGCGAATACCCGATCGAAATCGTCCGCAGCTCGTACCTCCCAAGGCTGAATAGTCAACGCCAGCTCGCGCGCCGCGACCGGGAGAAGCTCTTTCACCTCAAGTATATCGCCCGAATTGGCCGGATCGTAGAGAACCGCTACACGGACAAGTTTGGTAACCGCTTCTTTGAGCAGCTCCAGCCGCTTCCCGGCTAATTCTCTGGCAAGGGTTGTAGTGCCGGTGACATTGCCGCCGGGACGGGCAAGGCTTTCAACTAGGCTTGCCTCGACAGGATCGGACCCACCGCCCGTCATAACGATGGGAATCGTCTTGGTCGCATTCTTGGCCGCCTGGATTATCCCGGTCCCTCCTGCTGCCAGGATGATATCAACCTTGAGACGCACCAGCTCAGCCGCAAGCTCAGAGGCCCGTTCACTGAAGCTATCCATCGCTTTAAAACCGATAAGGCCGGCATATCGGTACTCGATGGTGATGTTCTGTCCTTCTATGTAGCCCAGTTCGTGCAGAGCCAGCCGGATTCCCTCGGAACGGGCGGACTCACTAGCTGGGTGGAACGACGATAGATACCCTATCCGAGAGACTTTCTTCGGCTGCTGCGCCTGAGCCGTCACTCCAACAGCAAGCAGCATCGCTGCAACCAGGATTGATGACCAACCAACTTTCTTCATTGCGTACCTCGTTACGAAGGCTATCACGCAGGCGGTAATTGCGAAAC
>VBKY01000703.1:0-1339 GCA_005879255.1 Deltaproteobacteria bacterium | reverse complement strand
GACTGGAAAACGGCAAATCGTCGACCCGGAGGGCGAATTCATCCCGGGTGAAACAATCATCAAGCTGTACTATTGGAAACGGGTCGACGGCTACGTGACTGTCCCTGGGGATTCGATGTTCAAAGTCGCGGCCGATGGCTATACGCTCGAACTTGTCGGCTAAGACTTATCCCCAACAAACACCCCACCAGCAAGGGAATCGTTGCGCTTGGATACCATCCAGGAGAAGGCGGTGTGAATCCGACCGTGGCGCTCCAATCAAACTCGCCAAGTGTAAACTGGCGCTAGCGCAAATAGCAGGAAGATCTTTGTTGAATTTTCTGATTGCTTTCTGGCGGCGGCACGAACTGCCGTCCGCTGATGCCGTTGTTACGCCGCTCCTGATTTCAAGCGACGACCCGTTGCTGCACGAGCACGATCTTGCCCGTCACGCCTTTCCCTTCCCGAGCAGCTTACCTACTCTGAACGAAGCTGTGAGTCACGCGAATCATACGACCGGTATCGTCAAACAGTATCCCAATATCAGCACCGGAAAGACCGCTGAATGCTGATATCTGGGTATAGTGCCATTGCAAAAGGCGGGAGCCGTTACTGTCGGGGCTTTGAAAAGCAGGAGGTCCAAGAACCGCCGTCGCATCGGCGATTGTAGAGATTCCAGGCTTGAGGTCGTCAACTCTGTCGGGATCGAATTTGTTGCCTATCGTCGTACACGCCGCGATTGCGAAGGTCAGGCCTATGATGAACAGCCGACTACTCGTGTACATACGACAATGTTAGTCGAACTTGTAGCGAGCCGTCAAATATGGATCACAAAAGCGATTGAGTTGCTGGAGAAGCAGTACATCAGGATAACTGCGCCGGCCCACCGGATAGGGTTGTGAAAAGCGCAGTAATGTGAGTCATGCGGCCGAGATGGTCTGTCGGTAAATATTCATCCAGACGCTATCGCGATGGATCAGTCGGACCACGCGGATTCCCGGGCGCTCCCCTCTCAGCAGGAGAGCTTCTCGATATCTTCTCCAATTCATCAGCGTTCCTTGTTTGATTAGCGTCACCGCCTTGACAGCTCCCAAGAACGACCGTGGCGCACAGTAGGATGGCGACCGCGAGAAGCGTCTGTTCATGCATAGTCTGCCTCCCCTGAGAATGATCGATATCGTCCAATTCCGAAACTGAGTTGCCGTTGAGAGAGGACGAGACCATTAATAAATACGGCATTACGTCCCCCATGTTATGTTAATGTCAACTCGGTGCTTGTCCTACAGGGAAATCAGTAAATATCCTAACGAAGAAATGATAGAAAGGCGGGAAACTCAAGGTTCAAAGGTCTGTGGCCTTT
>VBKY01000145.1 GCA_005879255.1 Deltaproteobacteria bacterium | reverse complement strand
ATGACCGCAAGGTGCGGCCTGCCAAAGTCGATTGGGAAAAGGTCGCAGCCCATTATGGGGTGTGCACTTTGTTCGAAGACTTTCCCGAAGAGACAACGATTTATTGCTACGACACTACTCTCGAAGACCATCAAATTTTCACCGCCGGCCGCGCCAAGCTCGGTATCGGGCGGGTCCAACTTAAATCCAAGGTCACCCTGGAGTCACAGAAGCTGAATTTCGGCGTACTCCACCTAGGCGACCACAACGTTGCCGGCGGGGTCGTGGAATTCGTCGACGATGACTCCTATCAGAGTATCGTCAGCGGCGCTGTCGAACCTTTCAGGCGCGCCGATTTCACCGGTGTTATGCGACTGATGGAGCACCGTTTTGGTGAATCGAACTACTCACTGCGATCGCTTTTCCGGGACGAGCAACGAAAAGTTTTGCAGACCATTCTCGCCACCAATTTACAGGAAGCCGAATCGCTCTATCGCCAAATTTATGAGCCGCGCGCGCCATTGATGCGTTTTTTAACCGATCTCGGCATACCGCTCCCGAAGGGTTTTGCCGCAGCGGCGGAATTTGTTGTGAACAATCATCTGCGCTTCGCGCTGGAACGGCCGGACATCGATCTCCAGAGAGTGATTAGCCTATTAGAAACCGCCAGGCTGGAAGGCGTAGCGCTGGACACGGCCACACTGGAGTTTGCCTATCGTCGTTCGTTGGAGGGATTGGCGGTGAAATTCGCTACCGAACCGTCGCCGTCGATGCTTCAGCAATTTTACGAGGTTGCGACCTTGCTCCGCAACCTGCCATTCAACGTCAACCTGTGGAAGGTGCAAAACATCTACTACGATTGCTTGAAACGCGTTTACCCGAATACGCGAAAAAGACAAAAACTCGGCGACGAAACAGCCCGTTCGTGGGTCGCTCGCTTCGACGCGCTTGGCCGCTTGCTCGGTATCAAAGTTGTGTAGCGCCCCGCGAGAGAGGGGCGCTCACGGCTGAATTGAACACTATCACCCACAGTGACTGCGGCTTCAGAAAATTCCCCTGATCAAGCCACCGACCGCGCGAAACGGCAGAGCAATCACGTCGCCCACGACATCGACGGTGCTGCTCAACACGCCGCCGGATTCACTTCGGGACTCGGTCGTGGTTTCCGTCCTTCTCTCCACGCCCGCTGGATAATCCCTGGTCTCAGTCGTCACTGTTCTACTGTGCGTGGAACACCCCAATCCTGTGGTTAATACAACGATCACCAATAAGCTACTCGCAAACTTACGCATGATGACCTCCCTGGCATAAACCTGCCTGTTCGGCGCATAAACCCCGTCGTCATCACATCAACCCATTCAACGAGTTAACTGAGCAAGGCTTGTACCAGCGGGATTTTGTAAATCGATGGTGTCGATTTAATTAGATTTTTTGGCGATGGGCTTCTTGCCGCAACTGTTTTGTCGGGTTTTTCCCTTCGCTCTGAACCGAATTAACGGACTGAGATTTGCCCTCTGACATCGAAAGAGAAAAATTGTCGATCAAGCGCGGATAAAAAAATACTCGTCGGACCGCTCGTGACGAAGAGCTCCGAGAAATGTGATCATCCTACTCGGAGCTTTTGAAATCCTGAATCTTGATGCCGTGTTTTTTCAGCAGGTCATAAAAATCGGCGCGATACTTGCCGGCTATTTCCGCCGCTTTCGCCGCCTTGCCGTCGCAGGACTCCAACACACGAATGAGATAAGCCTTCTCGAATTCCGCTCTCGCCTCTCGGAGTGATTTCAGCGGACCATCCGGTGACGAATGGCTCGTCGGCCGCGAGCCATCTTGGGGAACGACGTCGATGGCAACTTTCGTCTGTAGAATGAGATCATCCGTGATTAGTCCCTCAGCCATGACGACGCCGTATTCGATGATGTTTTCCAGTTCCCGGACATTTCCCGGCCAGTCGTAGTCCATCAGCTTTTTCATCGCCTGAGGAGTGAGACCTTTGACTTCTCTTTTAGTCTGCTCGGCAAATCCTTTTAAAAAATGATCCACCAAATGGGGGATATCTTCCTTTCTCTCGCGCAGCGGAGGTAAATGAATGGGAATGACATGAATCCGGTAAAACAGATCCTCGCGGAATAGCCCCTTTTTGACTTCCTCTTCCAACAGCTTGTTAGTTGCCACGAGAACTCTGACGTTGACCTTTACCGGTTTTTCGCCGCCGACGGGATAGTATTGCCGTTCTTCCAACACCCGAAGTAGTTTGGCCTGAACGGGCAAGGGCATATCGCCGATCTCATCCAAAAAGATCGTGCCCTCATGGGCCTGAGCAAACAGGCCTTTGGTGCTGCGAACAGCGCCGGTAAAGGCTCCCTTTTCGTGGCCGAATAACTCGCTCTCCAGAAGATTTTCCGGGATCGCGGCACAATTGATCGCGACAAACAAAGCATCTTTGCGATCGCTCGCTAAATGGATCGCCTTGGCAATCAACTCTTTCCCGGTTCCGCTTTCGCCGTGAATGTAAACCGTGGAATCCGTCTTGGCGATGCGCGATACGGCCTCGAGCACCCGACGCATCGCCTCACTTTTGCTGACGATATTGGTAAACCCGTATCGCTCTTCTAAAAGACCTTTCAAGCGCCGGTTTTCCGCGGTGAGCCGTTGTTTTTCCAACGCGCGAGAAATTTGCAATAGCAGCTCGCGGGCGTCAAAGGGCTTTGTCAGATAATTGTAAGCACCTCGTTTCATGGCTTCGACGGCACTGTCGATGCTGCCATACCCAGTCAAGATGATGACCGGCATTTCCGGATGGTTTTCATGCAGCTCCTCCATCAAGGCAATGCCGTCATGGCCCTCGAGTTTCATATCCACCACGGAGAGATCAAAAACAACGTTCTTTGCGGCGAGTTTGGCCTCTTCCGCGTTAAAGGCCGTGGTCACCTCATAATCCGCGGTTTCAACCCGGGTCTTCATCAACTCGAGAAGATTAGCGTCATCATCGACGACTAGTATTTTGCCTGCTGCCATGTTTGTCCTTGCTAGCTGCTTTCTGCGCAGCGCCAGTTGCTGAAAATACTCCGGTTGTTCCACCTCACGCGAACCTGGATGATTGGCGGTCCGCCGAGGAGGTCCAGTCTAGAATTCTTAATTGATCATCGCAAGATGCACGTCACTGGGTGACTTGGCGAGCTGGATTGGGCCGGTAGATGAATTTCCCGGCCACGGAATGGGCAAGCACATTGAATTGGACAAGGAACCTAAAACGCTGACTCGACAGGAGCGAAGACCGGATGGCGCCGATAGGCGTTCGCGAATTTTCTGACGCCATCGAAAACGATACCTATCGACGATCTTACGGAGTCACCCTTCAGCAGTGGAGAGAACTTCTACTTGCACTCGCGCAACACCGGGACCGACTATTCCAAGGGCGCCGGCGGCCGCCCGCGATAAATCGATGATTCGCCCGGCTGCATGCGGTCCGCGATCATTGATTCTTACCTCCACGGAATGTCCATTCGCCAGGTTGGTCACTTTCGCTCTGCTGCCCAGCGGAAAAGTATTATGCGCGGCAGTCATCAAAGATTGATCAAAAACCTCCCCGCTGGCAGTTGGCTTTCCATGAAAACCCGGCCCATACCAAGAAGCTTTGCCCAACTGCGTGAGCCTGTTTCGCAGGCTACCGGTCTTTTTTGCTTTTTTGACAGGGACAGCTTCAAGTGGTCGATCCGCCTGCAACTGTTCTTGCTGTGGCAACGATACCGCCGTGGCTAGTGTTGATCCGGTGTGCTGCGGGGAAGATATTAATGCGCCGAAAGCTTGGCACGAAAGCAACAAAGACAACAGCAGCGTCGAGATACGCCCGATGACGCCGAGATAATTTACCGAGGCACGTAAAAAGTTCAGATCGCGGCGCATAAATTAGCGGGCACTTGACGGCTCGCCTCTGAGCATCCGTCTCAACTGTCGAATTTCTTGTTGGTTGTGGACGGAACGAAGCCTCACCTGTCAAATGTCTAAGGAGAGGGCAAATGTGATGCCACATGAATGAAAATTCCGTCAAGATCGCAATTTTAAAGATAAAAACCGCTGACGGCCAATGGCAGGAAATTTAATTTATATGTAGGGGCTTCTGTACGGCTCTGTGTGAAATCTCCCTACATTTTTCGAGAAGCCAAAAAATGCCCAATGAAGATTTCAGCGATCGATGGATTGAGTTTCTGCAGTTGTCGTCTCTGTCCGCTTCTCTGTCGCAGGATTGCTATCGAGCGGCAGACAAACCGCGAACGTCGTCCCCTCGCCCGGCTTACTCTGCAAGGTAATCTTGCCGCCATGCGCTTTGACAATCCGATCGCAAATAGAAAGGCCAAGACCCAGTCCACGCCTCTTCTTTGCGGTAAAAAACGGCTGAAAAATCTTCCGCGCGGTTTCAGCATCGATTCCGTAGCCGGTATCGCTTACCGTTATGGTGATGCGATTGGTTGAATCTCTCGCCGCACCCACCGTCAACTTGCCGCCGGTTGGCATGGCATCCACGGCATTCAAGCACAGATTCAAGATCACTTGTTGCAACTGCTGAGCGTCTACGCAGATTCGCGGCAAACCTTCTTCTATCGTCGTTACGGTTTCGACATGATTCTTTGCCGCGTGGCCTTTCACTAAGTCCACCGTCTTGTGGATGATCTCGTCGATCAGCGTCAGAGCAAAATCGGCGCTTTTGGGTCGGCCGAATTCGAGCAACTCCTGGACCAGCTTTTCACACCGTTTGGCCTCCTCAGCAATGATTTGCACGTGGCGATAATTTTCCTCGGCGGGATCCATGCCGCTGAGCAGTCCCTGGGCAAAACCCAAGATGATCCCTAAGGGATTGTTGAATTCGTGCGCCATGGATGCAGTCAATTCTCCAACCGCGACCAGGCGACCGGATGCCATGAGTTGCTGCTCCAGTTCCTGGGCTTGGTTGCGCAGGCGCTCTTCGCTTCGGCGCAGCGCCTCCTCCGCGCGCACACGTTCGATGAATTGGCTGATCTCACTGCCAATCGTTTGCACGATCTTGAGCAGTTCCGCGTCTTCCTCGCGGACTTTGTCGCTGACGAATTCCGCGACCGCCAGAATTTCATCGCGCAACATGATCGGAAAGGCGAATGCGCCGTGCAGCCCCTCGTCGGCTGCGCATTGACTGCGTGAGGAATCGCTTGCTATGGCAATATCGGAGACCCATAGCGATTCTTTGTTGGCCCAAACCCGTCCGGGCAAATCGTGGCCTCGGGCAATAACAAGGTTGCGGCTGTGCTCGAGAAATGTAACAAACCTCTTTGCAGGGCGATGCCAAGTTTCCAAACAACTGAGCGTTCGTCGGTTCCTGTCTACGGTCCAGAAAATCGCCAGATCCCAACCCATGCCTTCACCGATTGTTTGCAATAAATCGCCGCACGCCTCCGCCATGGTCTGCGATTCAGCCAAAATCCGCGTCACTGCTTGGTCGATCATCAGACGCTGAGCCGTGCGCTTGCGGCTGGTGATATCGCGCGTGCACTCCAGCACGACTCGGCCTCCCGCTCGGTCGCTAATGAGCTTGAAGCGACTCTCGACGATAATTCGCCGGCCAGTTTTAGTTTTGTGGGTTAGTTCGCCGGCCCATTCACCCCGGTTGGCGAGCGACAGATCAAAGGATTCCTGTGTTTCCGGATATTCAGTTGAGAGCAATTCCTGACTCGCACGCCCGATCGCATCCTGCTGGGAATAGCCGTAGAGCTGCTCAGCGCCGCGATTCCAGAAGACGATCGTGCCGTGCATGTCCCAAGCGAAGATCGCTTCGTTCGCGAGATTCAAAAGATCCGCCTGGCGCTGCAAAAATTCTTCTTGCTCACGAAGCGCATTTTCGACTCTGTCCCTCTCCTTCTCGCGTTCGCGCAAAAGCTCGGCGGCGCGGCTCATCTCGCGCCTCAGAGTCTCGAGTTCGGCGATGGGCGATAGATTGGGCGAAGAAATTAAACCTCCCCGGCCCAACGCATGGGCGGCGGATGAAAGCTCGCGGATCGAACGGGATACTTGGCGCGCGAAAATTAAAGCTACGCCGATGCCGAGGAGCAACAGCAGAGCTCCCGCAGCCACGACTCCAATGGAGCGGCCTACAATGGTGTCGACCTCCGAGCTCGGAGCGACCACGGCCACATGCCAACGCGATAGCTGAGAACCGCCGATCGCGGCATAGGCGCGCGTTCCGTCCTCGGTGTTGCCGCTAAGCATTTGCTCGCGTTGCTCCAGGCGGGTCTGGCGAAGCAGAGGTCCGACTGTCTGGCCGACATACTTGGCCGCGTCTCGGGTGGTGGCGATGGTAATTTGCCGAGTGTCGAAAAGAGTGCCTAGCCACTCGCTGGGAATTTGCTGGCGTATGAGAATGTCGGTGAAAATTTGCGGTTCGATTGCCGCGGTAATGACGTAAATAATCTTGCCTTCGCGCCGAACCGGCACGTGGATATTGACGCCTCTCTCGCGGGAATCGTCAGCGGAATAATCGCTGATCACGGGCCGTGCAGTGCGCAAAACCTCGGTCAAGTTTTCTTGGCTGATATTGCCTGGATCGGCGGCCTCAGGTTTTGTGATGCTGACCAGTCGCCGGCCTGAGGTATCGAACAGCATAATACTCTTCCAGCTCTTCTGGGTGCGGAAAATCCGCACGGCAATTTCGCGGAAACTATCCACCAAGCCGAAATCTAATGGGTCCGCTGTGGCAAGCGCCTCAAGATTGGTCAGCGAGGATTTGATTTCCAAGTCGACGGCTAGAGCCAACGCCCGTGCCGTGTCTTCCAATCCGCGCCGCCGGTTGGCTTGCTCCTGGCGCGCAAACAGAACCATCATGACGATCGAGAAGATCAGCAGGGGAGCAAGTCCGCCAACGATCAGTCGGATCAAATGTCGATTGAGCGAGGTGGGACGAGAAAACCAGCGCGCCAGGAAGGGATCGACGAAAGACATGGTAGATGCGACGAGAACATTGAACCTATTATTTTATTATCTACAATTCAGATTTTCGATGGCGCGCTCCTGTTCAACTTCAATACTCCGGATGATCGCGATAAGCCCGGCGCACTTGATAACTGCGCCGAACGGGAGTTAAAGACTCTTGATCGTTTCCGACAGCTCTTGGAGATCGACGGGCTTGGTGAAATAACGGGAGGCGCCTTTGTCAAACGCCTGTCTGATGCTGCTCACCGTCGGGTAGGCCGTCATTATAATGACTTTCATTCCAGGTTGGCGCTCGGTAAGCGATTCCAGCAACGACAGCCCATCAACCGCTCCGAGTTTGATATCGAGCAACGCGATGTCAAAGGGTCGCTGTTGCACGAGATCGAGAGATTCTTCCGCGCTTGGCGTCGTTGCAATATCAAATCCTCGTTCAGTTAAGAACCACTTGAGAAGCGTGAGGAAATTTTCTTCATCGTCGACAACCAGCACCGATCGTCGACTGCTGCTCTTCATAACTTCTGCAGATAACTGCACCTTGTCACCTTCAGGAATTTGCTAAACGGCAATGCAGGTCATCGCGCGCCCGGTTAGCCGGGCGCCGCTGCGGCTGCGCATCACCGATCGCGAACTTCCTCCCGTAAGCGTTGATTCTCTCTCCTTAGCTGCTCAAGCTCGGCGGCGTTTCGATCAATTTGCCGTTGTTGCTCATCCTGTCTTACTTCCCGGCCCATCAATTGATCCCCGATTAGCGCGCCTGCGATCAATCCCACAGGTCCGCCGATCAATGCGCCAGCTGCCGCATGACCCACAGTGCTTCCGATAATTGCGCCGGTTCCGGCTCCTACGCCGGCGCCAATGAGTCCGCCTTGCTCTCTCGTCGTCAGCGGCGAGCTACAACCCACCATGAATAACAAAGCGATACCGACGAACATTACGCCCGGAACACATCGTGTCTTCATTATTGTCATTTTCTCCTCCATAAGGCGCCCAGCGCCGACGGTTAATCGCCTGCTCACGGATTGATGATCCCCTATATTGAACACCCGCAAGGCCTGTGCCAGTTACGTCGCACACAAACACCGCACTTAATCGAGAGCTACTTTGATGTTACAGCGATTTTCTGACAGAATTTTCTAAGCACGAAAAATCATATACGCGGCGCGCAAGATAATGACGTGGAGCAACTGGCATGCCAGTTGCTCGTGGATTATAGTGGCCTTTACAATCACTAGAATTTCGTCAGCTCAGCAATTGAAATTGAAGGGTTTCTCCTACCAAACTAGTAGGGAAATTGGCTAGTATGTTTTCAGGTTCACGGATCCTTTAAAGCAGCCTTGCAGAGTACCGAGCGGCAAAGGCTGCCAGCCGGCGCGTGATCATTTTTAACCCACGGCTTGAGAAAGTCTCATGCTCAATCCACTGTTCAACATTAGAATAGCCGATGTCCTCGATATCTTATTTGTCGCCACGATGTTTTACACCGCCAGCGTCTGGTTAAAACAAACCCGAGCCGCCTTCGTCGTGCGCGGCCTTTTTATTCTGGTTGTTGTATACATCCTCGCGCGTCAACTCGGGCTCGAGTTAACCGCATGGATCTTTCAAGGTTTCTTCGCCATATCTCTAATCATTGTAGTGGTGATTTTTCAGGAAGAGTTGAGACAAGTTTTTGAAAGGATCGCGGTCTGGAGCTTTGCCGCCCAGAGAGCTTCGCCACTGCGTTCCGAAACTGCCGACATGCTGACTCGGACTTTGGCGGACTTGGCGCGCGATCGAGTAGGCGCGATTGTCGTGATTCAAGGTAAAGATCCCCTGGGGCGACATATTACAGGAGGCATCGAGTCAGATGCCAAGCTCAGCGAACCAATTCTTAAAAGTATATTTGATCCCCATTCCCCCGGTCATGATGGCGCGGTCATAATCGAAAAAGACCGGATCTCCCGCTTTGCCGCTCATCTACCGCTTTCTAAAGACCTGCGTCAGTTGTCTGACGTGGGTACCCGCCACAGCGCCGCTCTTGGACTTGCCGAGCTGACCGACGCGCTGTGTCTGGTAGTCTCCGAGGAACGAGGGCGCATCTCGGTCGCCCGAAACAGTCGATTGCACGCGATTTCCAACCCGCAGGAACTTGGGTTGCAGCTACAACAATTCTTGCACGAAAAGTACCCGCCGGCTGCCGAACAAAAATGGGTGTCGATGCACTTGTTGAAAGAGAACTGGCTCGCCAAAGTCGTGACCGTCGGCCTGGCAATTGGCCTGTGGTATGTTTTGGTACCCGGATCAGAAAAGATTGAAGCCACGTACTCTGTGCCCGTGGCCGTCGACAACTTGCCTAATGACCTGGCGCTCGAGAGCGTCAAACCCGACCGCGTACAGGCTACCTTCGTTGGGCCGAAACGGGCGTTTTATTTATTCGACCCGAGTAAATTGAAAGTCAGTGTGGATGCATCGCTGATCGATTCTGGTCGGCGAACACTTCGGATATCGGAGCAAAACCTGCGTTTTCCCAAAGACCTTAACCTTCAGGACTTGACTCCTACTACACTGCAAATTTCCATCAGCAGGCTATCCGCAAAAAACGATCAAAAAAAAGGCTGAATGGCCCATGATCGAAAGCGAATTCAACGACAGTCGGGTTACCATCGAGAGAATCGCGCCGGAGATCGACTTTGGTTCGTACCCGATCAAACGAACCGTCGGCGAGTCAATTGTGGTGGAAGCGGACATTTTCACCGACGGTCATGACGCCTTGTATGGGCTGCTTCTGGTGCGCCGGGAGGCCGAGCAAAATTGGGCCGAGCTGCCGATGGAATTCGTTGCCAATGATCGTTGGCGCGCGAGCTTCATCACCCCCGAGATCGGCCGGTATTTTTACACCGTGCAGGCTTGGATCGACAGTTTCGGCTCTTGGCGCCGTGATCTCGAAAAAAAACTTGCCGCACGCCAGCTGGAGCCGCTGGACTTTTTGATCGGCGCTCAGCTTGTCGAAGAAGCGAGTCGGCGCTCTACTGGCGTCGATGCCACAAAGCTCCGCGAGGCGGCCGAGACGCTGCGAAAAGTAAAGCCCGGCGAAGATCTATCGCTCGCCACAGACGCCGACCTTGCTCGCTTGGTGAATCGCTATCCCGATGCGCGTTTTGTCAGCCGTTATGCCAAGGAACTGTCCGTCGTCGTTGACCGCGATCGGGCCCGCTTCAGCAGTTGGTATGAAATGTTTCCGCGCTCGTGTGCGACGACGCCGGACGCGCACGGTACCCTTAAAGATTGCGAACGGCGTCTTCCTTATGTCGCTTCGATGGGTTTCGACGTTCTCTACCTGCCGCCGATTCATCCGATCGGGCGCAGTCATCGCAAGGGAAAAAACGGCGCCGTGCACGCAGAGGACCACGATCCCGGCAGCCCATGGGCAATCGGCTCCAGCGAGGGCGGCCACAAATCGATTCATCCAGCACTTGGCACCTTGGCGGATTTCCAAAGCCTGGTAAAAAAGGCGCGCGAATATAACATCGAGATCGCATTAGATCTGGCGTACCAGTGCAGTCCCGACCATCCCTATGTCACCGAACACCCCGAGTGGTTTCGTTGGCGGCCGGATAATACGATCCAGTATGCGGAAAACCCGCCGAAAAAATACCAGGACATCTACCCGTTGGAATTTACCGGCGAGGGCGCCGAGGAACTCTGGCGAGAACTAAAATCCGTCATTCAGTTCTGGATCAGTCAAGGCGTTCACATCTTCCGCGTCGATAACCCGCACACCAAACCATTTCCCTTTTGGCAATGGGTGATCGAAGAAATCAAAAAGGATTTTCCCGATGTGATATTTCTGGCGGAGGCGTTCACCCGTCCCAAAGTCATGTACCGGCTGGCGAAACTTGGCTTCTCTCAGTCCTACACCTATTTCGCTTGGCGCAACTCCAAGTACGACCTCACCCAGTATTTCACGGAATTGAGCCACAGCGAGGTGCGCGAATACTTCAGGCCCAATCTCTGGCCCAACACGCCTGACATTCTAACCGAGTATCTGCAGTTCGGCGGACGGCCGGCGTTTATGGTGCGGCTGATATTGGCCGGCACACTCGGCGCAAACTATGGCATCTACGGTCCAGCCTTCGAGCTCTGCGAGAGCCAAGCGCGCGAGCCTGGCAGTGAAGAGTATCTAAACTCGGAAAAGTACGAGATCAGATTCTGGGATCTAGAGCAAAAAAACAGCTTGAGAGAATTGATCGCCCGGGTGAACCGTATTCGCCGGGAGAACGCCGCGCTGCAAAGCGATCGCGGGCTCGAGTTTGTGCCGGTGGATAACGATCAAATCATTTGCTACGCGAAGCACAGTGAAAAGCCGCAGAATACAATCTTGACGGCGGTCAATTTGGACCCGCACCACGTGCAATCGGGATGGGTCGATGTGCCCTTGGAGGTTCTCGGCGTGAGCGCGACAGAACCCTACCAGCTACACGATCTGCTGACCGACGCGCGCTATTTGTTCCACGGTCCGAGAATTTATGTCGAGCTCAACCCGCAGATTGTGCCGGCCCACATTTTCCGCCTGCGCGGCCGGACCAAGAGGGAGCAAGATTTCGACTACTACATGTAGCAGGCGACGAGGCACCATTCATGAGCCGAGCGACCAAGAAAAGCGAAGAGCCTGTGATCGAGAAAAACCCGCTCTGGTACAAGGACGCGGTCATTTACGAGCTCCACGTCAGAGCATTTTGTGATGGTAACGCAGACGGGATCGGCGATTTCACCGGGCTGACCGAAAAGCTCGATTATCTTCGTGACCTCGGTGTGACGGCCATCTGGCTCTTGCCCTTTTATCCTTCGCCATTGCGAGATGATGGCTACGATATTTCCGATTACACCGACATCCATCCCGATTACGGCAGCGTGCAGGATTTTAAAATCTTTTTGCGAGAAGCTCATCGACGAGGTCTCTACGTCATCAGCGAGCTGGTCATCAATCACACCTCGGATCAACACCCGTGGTTTCAGCGTGCGCGCGAGGCCAAGGCCGGCAGCAGCGAGCGCGACTTTTATGTTTGGAGCGACGGACAAGAAAAATACCGCGACGCGCGGGTCATCTTTAAAGATTTCGAGCTTTCCAATTGGGCTTGGGACCCGATAGCGAAGGCTTACTATTGGCATCGCTTTTACTCACACCAACCGGACTTGAACTTTGACAATCCGGAAGTCCGTAAAGCGGTGTTCAACGTCTTGGATTTCTGGTTGGAGATGGGCGTGGACGGCCTGCGCTTGGACGCCGTGCCGTATCTTTGCGAGCGCGAAGGAACCACCTGCGAAAATCTTCCGGAGACCCATGCCTTCCTTAAAGAGCTGCGCGCGTACGTCGACAGAAAATACCAGTACCGCATGCTTTTGGCCGAAGCCAACCAGTGGCCCGAGGATGCGGTCAGTTATTTCGGCGCCGGCGATGAGTGTCATATGGCGTTTCACTTTCCGGTGATGCCGCGTTTGTTCATGGCCCTGCGCATGGAAGATCGCTTTCCGGTCATCGATATTCTCGAGCAAACCCCGGCGATCCCTGAAACCACCCAGTGGGCGCTGTTTCTGCGCAACCACGACGAGCTTACGCTGGAAATGGTCACCGACGAAGACCGCGATTACATGTATCAGGTTTATGCCAACGATCCGCGCGCGCGAATCAACCTCGGCATTCGCCGCCGCCTGGCGCCCTTAGTCGGCAATAACCGCCGGCGGATGGAATTGCTGAACAGCTTGCTCTTTTCTCTGCCCGGGACACCCGTGATCTACTACGGCGATGAAATCGGCATGGGTGACAACATCTATCTCGGCGACCGCAACGGCGTGCGCACGCCGATGCAATGGAGCACCGACCGCAATGCCGGTTTTTCCCGGGCCAACCCGCAGAAGCTCTTCTTGCCGATCATCATCGATCCCGAGCATCACTACGAAACCGTCAACGTTGAAGCCCAACAACAAAATCCAAGTTCGTTTCTCTGGTGGATGAAGCGGCTGATTGTCTTGCGCAAAAATTACCAGGCTTTCGGCAAGGGAACGATAGAATTCCTCTATCCGGACAATCGCCAGGTGCTGGTGTTTTTGCGCCGATACAAGGACGAGATTATTTTGGTGGCGGCGAATATGTCTCGGTTCGTGAATTTCGTCGAGCTCGACTTGAGCGCGCACAAGGGCATGGTGCCGATCGAGCTCTTCGGCCACACGCGCTTTCCGACGATCGGCGACCTGCCCTATTTTCTGACCCTCGGTCCGCACGCGTTTTACTGGTTCAAGCTGGAATCGCCGACGGCAACGGAAGGACAGACGGCGCGGCACGGCTTTGAGCCGGCAACCTTGGAGCTTACCGGCTCGTGGGAAAACATTTTCCAGTACGGGCCGTTGGCGGCGCTGGAACGAACCTTGCCGGCGTACCTGCAGAGCCGCCGCTGGTTCGGCGGCAAAGCCCAGCCGATCCGCTCGGTGAAACTTGTCGAGGTCATACCATTCGGGAGTGATGGCCTGGACGCCTACTTCACCACCTGGGAGGTTCAGTATCACGGCAAGCCTTCCGAAACCTACTTCGTGCCCCTCGGGTTTGTCGCGGCCGGCCGCGCCTCTGAGATACACCAAGCGAACCCTCAAGCCGTTGTCGCACAGCTCAAGATCACGGAAGCAAGCGGCGTGATCGAAGGAATCCTTTGCGATGCCGTTTATGACGCCAATTTTTGCAAAGCCTTGATGACCGCCGTAGCGCGCGGGCGACGGTTCAAGGCCAACGGCACTGAATTGCTCGCGGAGCCCTCCAAGGTGTTTCGCGAAGCCTACGGCCCCGTCGAGCTCGAGCCAACGATCCTCAAACGAGAGCAAAGCAACACTTCAGTGACTTTCGGTGACCGTTTGATACTTAAGCTCATACGCCGCGTTAGCGAAGGCCTTAACCCCGATCTCGAGATCGGCCGCTTCCTCACTGAAAAAGCCGGGTTCGCCTTTAGTCCGGTTTTCGCCGGCGCTCTCCAACTCCGCAAAGGGCGAGCTGAGCCGGCCATGGTGGGAATCATTCATGGACTGGTGGCAAACGAGGGGGATGCCTGGGGTTACACTCAGGATAGCCTGGCTCATTACTTCGATGAAATCCTCGCCCGCCAGCCGGATGCCAAGGAAGCGGCCCTCACACCGCGCCCGTTACTCGAACTGGCTGACGAAGAGATCCCAGAATTCGCCCGCGAGGCCCTCGGTTCTTTCTTGCCTTCGATGATGCTGCTGGGCCAGCGCACCGGCGAACTACATCGGGCTCTGGCATCCGATTTGAAGACCGCAGCCTTCGCGCCGGAACCTTTCACGACGCTTTATCGCCGGTCGCTCTACCAGGGCATGCGCACCCAGGCCGACCAATCGTTGAGTCTACTCGGCAAACGGCTGAAGGATCTACCCGACCCGATCCGTGCCAACGCCGATAAGGTCTTGAAACTCAAAAACGTTATTTTCGCTCGCTTCCGCCAATTATTGGACGGCAATAGCACCGCCATGCGCATCCGGGGTCATGGCGATTTTCATTTAGGGCAAGTGCTTTTCACTGGGAAAGACTTCGTCATCATCGACTTTGAAGGCGAACCGACGCGCCCGCTCGGCGAGCGGCGGATGAAACGCTCGCCCCTGCGCGACGTCGCCGGCATGCTGCGCTCCTTCAATTACGCCGCGACCGTGAAACTAAAGAGCGAGACTACTCGGACCGACGATCCCGTGTTATTGCGGCTCTGGGCGCGCTTTTGGAATCGTTGGGTGTCGGTCGCCTATTTACGCGGCTACCTGGACGCCACCGCGCAAGCGGGCTTCTTGCCGGCAACGCGCGACGAGCTGGCTTTCCTGTTGGATATCCACCTGCTCGAAAAAGCCACCTACGAGTTGGCCTACGAGCTCAATAACCGCCCCGATTTCGTTGACGTTCCAATCATGGGCATTCTCGATATTTTGCATTCGAGCGACACGGCTTGATGCCGCCGTCGAGTCATAGCATTGCCGCATGAAGCTAGGCGCCGCTCAGGGGGTAAAAACGATGGGATCGAGACAGCCGGCACAATCCGACGTTACGCTACTCAGCGATCATGACATCTATTTGTTCAATGAAGGGAGCCACTTTCGGCTCTACGATAAGCTCGGCGCCCACCCGATGCGCCTCAATGGTGTCGACGGAACCCATTTCGCCGTCTGGGCTCCCGACGCCGAGCGAGTTTCCGTGGTGGGAAACTTCAATGATTGGGACAATACCAGCCATCCACTCTCGCCGCGAGCCGGCTCGGGGATCTGGCAAGGTTTTTTGCCGGGTGTCGGCAAAGGCGAGCTTTATAAGTTTCACATTCGTTCGCGCTTCGGCGGCTATCGTGTGGACAAGACCGATCCGTTCTCGATCTTTAACGAAGTTCCACCAAAGACCGCTTCCATCGTCTGGGATTTGAACTACACGTGGAACGATCAGGAATGGATCGATCGACGGCCCGAGCGCAATGGCCTGGACAAGCCGATGGCGATTTATGAAATCCACCTGGGTTCGTGGCGGCGTCGTCCCGAGGAAGGCAATCGCTCCCTCTCCTATCGCGAACTGGCGGAAGAACTGCCTCAGTACCTGAAACAACTGGGATTCACCCACGTCGAATTTCTGCCGATCATGGACCATCCGTTCTTCGGTTCGTGGGGATACCAGACCACGGGATATTTCGCGCCTTCGGGCAATTACGGCACGCCGCAGGATCTTATGCTGTTGATCGATGCTCTACACCAGCATGGCATCGGCGTGATTTTCGACTGGGTGCCGTCGCATTTTCCCAGCGACGAGCATGGACTGGCCTTTTTCGACGGCACGCATCTCTTCGAGCACGCCGATCCCCGCCAGGGTATCCACCAGGAGTGGAAAAGCTTTATTTTCAATTATGGCCGCAATGAGATTCGCAGCTTTCTCATCAGCAGCGCGCTTTTCTGGCTGGAAAAGTATCATGGCGACGGCCTCAGGGTCGACGCGGTGGCATCGATGCTTTATCTCGACTACGCGCGCAAACCGGGCGAATGGATACCGAATAAATATGGCGGCCGCGAGAATCTGGAAGCGATCGCCTTTCTACGGCGCTTCAACGAAGAGGTTTACAAGCGTTTTCCTTCAGCACAGACCATTGCCGAAGAATCGACGGCATGGCCGATGGTCTCCCGGCCCAACTATGTCGGCGGGCTGGGCTTTGGTCTCAAATGGGACATGGGCTGGATGCACGACATGTTGGAGTATGCGTCGCAGGATCCGGTATTTCGCAAGTATCATCACAACAAGCTCACCTTTCGCATGCTCTATGCTTTTCAGGAAAACTTTGTGCTGCCGCTGTCACACGATGAAGTGGTGTACGGCAAGCGCTCGCTGCTCAGCAAGATGCCGGGCGATGACTGGCAAAAATTCGCCAACCTGCGGCTGTTGCTCGGATACATGTACGCGCAGCCCGGCAAGAAACTCTTGTTCATGGGCGGCGAATTCGGTCAATGGCGCGAATGGGCGCATGACGCGAGCTTCGATTGGCAGTTGTTGGGTTTGGCGCCTCATGCCGGCCTTCAGCGTTGGCTTGCCGACCTCAATCGTTTTTATCGAAACGAACCGGCACTGTTTGAAACCGATTGCGATGCGACCGGCTTCGAGTGGATCGACTGCAGCGACGCGGAAGCGAGCGTCTTTAGCCTGCTACGAAAAGACAAATCCGCCACGCCTTCCGTCATCGTCGTCAGCAACTTCACCCCGGTTCCCCGCACCAATTACCGGATCGGCGCGCCCAGAGGAGGATTTTGGCGGGAAGCTTTGAACAGCGATGCGACACTGTACGGCGGCAGCGGCCATGGTAACCTCGGCGGCATCGAAGCGAGCCCGGTGACTTTGCATGGTCGTCCCCACTCGCTGACGCTCACCTTACCGCCACTGGGCCTGCTCTTTTTAAAGAACGAAAGTGAGTGACGATGGCTGCTCTCCGGCGTCGTAGTCTAGGCGCGACCTATCTCGCCGACGGGAGATGCCAATTTTGCGTCTGGGCGCCCCATATCGAAGAGATAGAAGTCCAACTCATTTCGCCCAGGATCGAGCGCTTGGCGCTAGAGAAAGACGACATGGGCTATCACCTTGGCATGAGCGAAAACCTGGGCCCGGGAAGCCGGTATGTCTATCGCTTGGAGGGAGGCACCCAACGTCCCGACCCGGCGTCGCGCTTTCAACCTGAAGGCGTGCATGGTCCCTCGGAAGTCGTTGATGCCAAATTCCCGTGGGAAGACGATGGCTGGAACGGTCTCGCTCTGCATGACGTCGTCATCTATGAGCTTCATGTCGGCGTGTACACTCGAGAAGGCACCTTCGACGCGGTCATTCCCTCTCTTCAAGAGCTAAAAGACCTGGGTGTCACCGCCGTGGAAATCATGCCCGTGGGGCAATTTCCCGGCAACAGAAATTGGGGCTATGACGGCGTCTATCCATTTGCCGCGCAAAATTCCTACGGCGGCCCACAAGGGTTGAAACGACTGGTCAATGCCTGTCACCGAATCGGCCTGGCGGTCATTCTCGACGTCGTCTATAACCATCTCGGCCCGGAAGGAAATTATTTCGCCGACTTCGCACCGTATTTCACGGAAAGATATAAGACGCCATGGGGGCCGGCGCTCAATTTCGACGGACCCTACAGCGATGAGGTCAGACATTTCTTTATTGAAAATGCCCGCTACTGGATCTCTGAGTTTCATATCGATGCGCTTCGTCTCGATGCCGTGCACGCGATTCTCGATCACTCGCCACGGCCGTTTCTCGAAGAGCTCGGCGCCGAAGTGCACAAGCTCGCAGCGGAGCTAAATCGTCGAGTCCTGTTGATGCCGGAGAGCGCCTCCAACGACGCGCGGCTGATTCGTTCGCGGGAGCGCGGGGGCTACGGCTTGGATGCGGTATGGAGCGATGATTTTCATCACGCTTTGCGCACCCTCTTGACCGGCGAGCAAAGCGGTTATTATCAAGATTATGGCGAGCTCAAGCATCTCGTTGATGCTTACCGGGAAGGGTTCGCCTATTCCGGCGCCTACTCTCGATTTCGTAAGCGCCGGCACGGTAGCTCCGCCAAAGACATCCCGGCTAAACGTTTCATCGTGTTTTCGCAAAATCATGATCAGGTGGGAAATCGCCCGCGCGGAGATCGTTTGACCGACAGTGTCTGTTTCGAAGCGCTCAAGCTTGCCGCCGCAACCGTAATCCTGTCGCCCTTTATTCCACTGATTTTTATGGGCGAAGAGTACGGCGAGACCGCGCCTTTTCCATTTTTCATCAGCCATTCGGACGCCGAGCTGGTCGAGGCGGTACGCCGCGGCCGGCGCGAGGAATTTGCCGCCTTCCATTGGCAAGGCGAGATTCCCGATCCGCAAGATGACGCCACATTTTTGCAAGCCAAGCTCCACCATGAGGCGCGTCAATTGGAGTGCCATCGAGTCTTGTACGATTTTTATCGGGAGTTGTTCCGGCTGCGCAAAGCAGTTCCTCCGTTGGCCGATTTGAACAAGGATGCCATGAATGTGCGCGGCTACGAGAACAAGCAGGTGCTGTTCGTCCATCGCTGGAATGAAGTTGGTCAAGTGATCCTCGTCGAAAGCTTCGGCCACTCCGACATATCCATCACTCTACCCATTCCGTCCGGCTCCTGGCGAAAGATGCTCGATTCAACGGATGAGAAATGGGCCGGCAACGGTAGCTCGGTCCCTCAAGAATTGCATTGTGCGGCAGCGATCAACCTTTCCCTCACGCCGCGATCAGCCGTCGTCTTCATCCACGCCGAATGAGGAATCACCCAAGGGAACGCGAATGAAAATATGGCCGGGAAAACCCTATCCCCTCGGCGCCACATGGGACGGCGCCGGTGTGAACTTTTCATTGTTCTCGGAGAACGCGACGAAAGTCGAGTTGTGCTTGTTCGAAGGCGCAAACGCCAATAAAGAAACCCGCATTCCAATCACCGAACAAACCCACCAAGTGTGGCACACGTATCTCCCGGAAGTTCGCCCGGGACAACTCTACGGCTATCGGGTGCTTGGTCCCTATGAGCCCGCCGAAGGGCTTCGTTCCAATCCAGCGAAGCTCCTATTGGATCCCTACTCCAAAGCCATTGCAGGCAGCATTCAGTGGAGCAATGCTCTGTTCGGTTATACGGTCGGAAATGCCAAAGCCGATCTTTCCATCGATGATCAGGATAGCGCAGGCGGGATGCCCAAGTGCGTCGTCATAGATCCGGCGTTTAGCTGGGGCAACGACACGCCGCCGAATACACCATGGCACAAGACGATCATCTATGAGTTGCATGTGAAAGGGTATACGAAACTTCACCCGGAGGTGCCGCCCGAGCTGCGCGGCACCTACGCCGGTCTCAGCTGTCCGCCGATCATCGATTACCTCAAGAACCTGGGCATTACTGCGGTCGAATTGATGCCGGTGCATCAATTCGTCGACGACCGGCATTTGAAAGACCACGGGCTCACTAACTATTGGGGATATAACACCATCGGCTTTTTTGCTCCGGAAGTCTCCTACGCGAGCAGCGGCATGTTAGGGCAGCAGGTGGTCGAGTTCAAAACCATGGTTAGGGCCCTGCACCGCGAAGGCATCGAAGTCATCCTGGACGTGGTTTACAACCACACCGGCGAAGGCAATCATCTCGGCCCGACACTCTGTTTCCGCGGCATCGATAACGCCTCGTATTATCGTCTCGTCACCGACGACCGCCGCTACTATATGGATTACACCGGCTGCGGCAACACGCTGGACATGACCCATCCGCGGGTTCTTCAGCTGATTATGGATAGCCTGCGTTACTGGGTATTGGAGATGCACGTGGATGGATTTCGCTTTGATTTGGCGTCGACCCTCGCGCGCGAGCTCCACGATGTCGACCGGCTCGGCGCGTTCTTCGATATCATTCAGCAGGACCCGGTGATTTCCCAGGTGAAGCTCATTGCCGAGCCGTGGGACCTTGGGCCCGGAGGATATCAGGTCGGCAATTTTCCGGTTCTTTGGGCCGAGTGGAACGCCGCCTATCGGGACACGGTGCGTCGCTTCTGGAAAGGCGACGCAGGACAGGTGGGGGCTCTGGCTTTCCGGCTCACCGGGTCCAGCGATCTCTACGCGCGTAACGGCCGGCTGCCGTACGCGAGCATCAACTTCATAACTGCCCATGACGGATTTACGCTGCACGATCTGGTGAGCTACAACGATAAACATAATAACGCCAACGGAGAAGAAAACCGCGACGGCCACAATGAAAATCTCAGTTGGAATTGTGGCGCCGAAGGGGAAACCGACGACACAACAATCTTCGCTCTGCGCGACCGCCAGAAGAGAAATTTCTTGGCGACTCTCTTATTATCGCAAGGTGTGCCTATGCTGCTTGCCGGCGATGAATTCGGCCGCACCCAGCGCGGTAACAACAATGCCTATTGCCAGGACAACGAAATTTCGTGGGTCGATTGGAATTGGGACAGACCGCGCCGAGAGCTGTTGGAATTTACCAGGCTACTCATCCAGCTTTTTCATCAACACCCTGTACTGCGCCGCAGCCACTTTTTTCAAGGCCGCAAGATCCGCGGCTCGGAAGTCAAAGACCTCGCTTGGTTTCGTCCGGATGGCAAGGAGATGACCGATGAGGATTGGGCTAATCCTGAGATGAGGAGTTTTGGTTTGCGACTCGCCGGTGACGCGATCGAGGAGGTCGATGGCCGGGGCAACCGCGTGGCGGATGATACCTTACTGATTCTTTTGAATGCCCATCATGAGACGGTATCGTTCGTGCTCCCGGCGCACCGCCGTAAGCTGCATTGGTGGGTGATTCTCGACACCAGTGAACCGATAACCCGGCGCGAGCAACGCCAGTTGCGCGGCGCCCGGCCGTATCTGCTGCACGGTCGCTCGCTGGCACTTCTGCGGCTGCCTCGTAACCACGAATCTGAGGAGGAAAATGGCGTGATCCATTCACCGTCACGCCGCCAGCGACAAAACGCTGAATTCCGCCAGTGAGTATGCCGTCATGTTATGAGAATTCCACTCGCCACTTATCGCCTCCAGTTTAACCCAGCGTTTGGCTTCTCGGCGGCCAAAGACATCGTGCCCTATCTTCACGGGCTCGGCGTTTCCGACATTTACGCGTCGCCCATTTTTCTAGCGAGAAAAGGCAGCACGCACGGTTACGACATCGTCGATCCGAATCAGTTAAATCCGGAGCTCGGTTCGGTCGAAGAATTCGAAGCGTTGATCGAGGAAGTTCGACGCCATGATATGGGCTGGATTCAGGACATCGTGCCCAACCACATGGCCTACGATGGTCAAAATCGAATGCTCATGGACGTGCTGGAAAACGGGCCGGCCTCGGCCTACTTCGACTATTTCGATATCGACTGGAATCATCCGTACGAAGGCATCAGGGGGAAAATCCTTGCGCCGTTTCTCGCCGGATTTTATGGCGAGTGTCTCGAAAACGCGGAGATAAAACTTCACTACGATTCGAACGGATTGAGCATCAGCTACTTCGACTTGAAGCTCCCGGTGATTATCGAGTCCTACAGTAATGTTTTTACGCACGGGTTGGCCGCGCTGCGCAGAAGGCTCGGCGGTAAGCATCCCGACTTTGTCAAGTTGCTCGGGGTTTTGTTCGTGCTCAAGAACCTGCCGCCCAAAGAAGAAACTCGGGAGCGCGCCGACCAGGTGATTTTTACCAAAAGCATGCTGTGGGAACTCTACACGGCGAGCCCAGAAATCAAGGAGTTTATCGACGCGAACGTGGCCAGGTACAACGGCACGAAAGGCGACCCCGGAAGTTTCGATCTCTTGGATCAGCTTCTGTCAGAACAACTTTATCGCTTGTCTTTTTGGAAAGTCGCGGCGGAAGAGCTCGATTACCGGAGATTCTTCAACATCAATGAGCTAATCTCGTTAAAGATGGAAGACGAGAAAGTCTTTCGCCATACCCACGAGCTCATTTTCAAACTTGTCCGCGAGAAAAAATTCACCGGTCTTAGAATCGACCACATCGATGGGCTTTACGATCCGTTCAAATACGTGCAGCGACTACGCCAAGAGTTGGGCGATATTTACCTGGTGGTCGAAAAGATTCTCGACCTGGAGGAGAACTTGCCGCCGGCGTGGCCGGTGCAAGGTACTACCGGCTATGATTTCTTGAATTACGCCAACGGCATTTTCTGCGATCGCCGGCACGAGAAAAAATTTACTCAGATCTACGCACGATTCAGTGACATGGATACTCCTTGTCCGCAGATCGCGATTGAAAAAAAACGGCTCATCATCGGCAAGTACATGGCCGGAGATATCGAAAGCCTGGCCCATCTGCTCAAGAGCATATCGAGTCGAGACCGCCACGGCGCAGACGTCACGCTTTACGGCTCGAAAAGAGCGCTCGTGGAGCTGCTGACATTTTTCCCCGTCTACCGGAGCTATGTCAGCGAGCAAAACTTTACCGCACAGGATCGTTTGCTGTTACAAGAAGCTATCGACAAGGCCAGGCTGGCCAACCCCGGTCTTCTTCTCGAAATTAACTTCATCGCCCGATTTCTGCTGCTCGAATTCGGCAATCATATGCCCGACGAGGAACAAAAACGCTGGCTTCACTTTGTCATGCGCTTTCAGCAGCTGACTGCGCCGCTGATGGCCAAAGGCTTCGAGGATACCACTTTTTATGTCTACAACCGGCTCTTGTCGCTCAACAATGTCGGCGGCAATCCGGCCCGGTTCGGCATGTCACCGAACGAACTTCATCAATTCAATCGACAACGCCGCGACCGCTGGCCCCACGCGATGAACACCACAACGACCCACGACACCAAACGCGGCGAAGATGCCTCGGCCAGGATCAACGTATTGTCGGAATTACCGGACGAATGGAAAAGAAGCATCGAGCTGTGGAGCAAGCTCAACCGATCGAAAAAAACCAAACTCAAGGAAATGGAAGCACCGGATCGAAACGATGAATATTTCCTCTATCAAACGCTGATCGGCGCTTTTCCCCTCGCCGCCGCACCGGAAGCGGAATTTCTCGAACGACTTAAAGCCTACATCGTCAAGGCCGTTCGGGAGGCCAAGGTCCACACCGAATGGTTAAAGCCGGATTTAGCGTATGAAGACGCCTTCACGAGCTTCATCGAGAAAATTTTAGACCGGTCGGAAACAAACCGCTTCTTGGAGAATCTTTCCAGCTTCGCTGCCAGAGTTGCGCACTACGGCATCCTCAATTCGCTGTCACAAACGCTAATCAAAATCGCCTCTCCCGGCGTACCGGACTTCTACCGCGGAACCGAGCTATGGGACTTGAGTTTTGTCGACCCTGACAATCGCCGGCCCGTGGACTTTGAAACCCGAAAAAAACTATCTCGCGCGATCGCGAAGCACGCCGCGTGTGACCCGGACGCCGTCTTGACCGAACTGTTCACCAGAAAGCACGACGGGTGTGTAAAGTTGTTATTGGTTCAACGGGCGCTCGACGCGAGAAAGCGAAGCCCAGCGCTCTTTCAATTCGGCGAGTATATCCCTCTGGCGATTCGCGGTCATTGGAAAGATCATGTCATTGCGTTCGCGCGCCATGAGCAGAACCGTTGGGCCGTTGTGGTCGCGCCGCGCATGTTGACGCGCCTCGTCAACGACAAGCAATTTCCCCTCGGTGCGGATGTCTGGAAAGATACCGAGATCTTGCTTCCAAAAGAAACTCACTTTTCCTGGCGCGACGCCATCAGCGGTCATCTCCTGCGCAATGGCCACGCAATATCTCTCGCCAGCGCGCTTAAACACTTTCCGGTAGCCTTGCTTGTGTCAGAGGGCGTTCCGACAAATTAGTAAATCTGGATTCGTGCCTTGACACGATCGCAGCGTCCAAGTAAGAATCGCCATCGAAACAAGTTTGCCTCCTCTGAGGAATTTCATGGACAAAGTTACCAGAATCGGTCCGTTGTCCGATTATCGCGTGCTTGATCTCGCTGGACCGCTCGGTCTCCACTGCACGAAACTCTTGGCCGACATGGGTGCCGACGTGATCAAGATCGAATCGCCATCGGGTGATGAATCGCGGCGCATACCGCCTTTTAAAGACGACACGCCTCATCCGGAAAAGAGCCTTTACTGTCTCCATTTCAATACCAACAAACGCAGCGTCACTCTCGACGTCGAAAAGCCCGACGGCCGCGCCATTTTTATCGAACTGGCCCGCAAAGCCGACGTGGTGATCGAAACCGCTCGGCCGGGGCGAATGGATGAGTTGGGGATCGGCTACGAAACCTTGCACGCGCAACATCGCGGGCTCATCTACGCGTCGATCACTCCCTTCGGCCAAACGGGCCCGTGGCGCGATTACAAAGCCAACGACATGGCGGGCATCGCGCTCGGCAATTTGCTGTATTTAGCCGGCGAACCCGGCGAGCCACCACTGCAACCGCCCGGCGAAATCGCCTATGGTATGGCATCGACCTACGGCGCGTTTGGCATCGCGGTCGCGCTTTACCATCGATTAGAGAGCGGCAACGGCCAATACATCGACGTGTCGACGCACGAGTGCGCCGGCCATATCGCCGGCTATTTTATTCCGACTTACGGTTATACCGGCGCTAAGCCCGCGCGCGCCTCGCGCAAAGGCGAAGAGACCGATCTCTACGATCCCTATGCGACAAAGAACGGTTATGCGCGCATTTTCATCATCCCGGTCGAACAATGGCGCCGGCTGGTCGACTGGATGGGGCGTCCAGCGTCGATCTCCGGGCCGGAGTTCGAAAAGATGTCATATCGGCGGCAGCATCCGGACATCGTGGTGGGAGCTATCGCGGAATTCTGCGCGAAGCATACCAAAGAAGAGCTTTACGAAGAAGGGCAGAAGCGCCGCATTGCCGTCACGCCGATCAACACCGCAGGCGAATTCATCGAGATGGAGCAGACCAAGGCGCGCGAGCTCTTCGTCGATATGGAACATCCGGTGATCGGCAAGTACAAGCAGTTCGGCGTTGTACCGCGCTTGATGGAAACCCCGGGAGGAATCTACCGGCCGGCCCCGCTGCTCGGCGAACATAACAAGGAAATCTACGTCGAAGAGCTCGGCATGAACAACGACGATCTCGTCGCGCTTCGAGCCGAAGGGGTGATCTGAAGACAAAATGGAGTGATGGAATACTGGAATGTTGGAGTGCTGGAATTCTCGGGCGTCCCAACACTCCATCACTCCAATACTCCATCTCCCCAAGTCAATGTAAAGGGTAGGCAAACATTTTATGAGCCAATTTCCTCTAGAAGGCATTCGAGTTGTCGAGTTGACCACCGGCGCCGCGGGGCCGACGGTCGCGCGCGTGCTCTGCGAGTTCGGCGCGGAAGTCATCCGCTGCGAGACTCGTCTGCGCGGCGACGGCCACCGCGGTGAAGATCCCAAGCTGTGGAACAAGAAACCCGACTTCATGAAACTGCAGCGCGGCAAGAAATCGTTCACGGTCAACATGCAAACGCCCAGAGGACGCGAACTGGTTAAAGAGCTGTTGAAGAAATCCGACGTGCTCGTGGAGAATTTCGGCTTGGGCATTTTGGAAAAATGGGGACTCGATTGGCCGCAGCTCAGAGAGATTAACCCTCGGATTATTTTGATTCGCGTCAAAGGCATGGGCTGCACCGGCCCGCACGCAGCAGACCTGACCTACGGTCCCAACGTCGGCAATACCATGGGCACGACGTACCTCTGGAATTATCCAGATGCCACAACCGCGACGGCTGAGCCGCGCACCCAGCATCCGGACTTCATGGGCGGCGTCACCGGAGCGTTCTCGGTTGTTTTGGCCTTGATCCAAAGAAAAAAATCCGGCTTTGGCCAATGGATCGATAGCGCGCAGCAGGAGATTGGCGCGTCGCTGCTCGGGCCCAAATATTTGGAATACACCGTCAACAAACGCGAGCCAAAACCAGAGGGCAACCGCAGCCTGATCGCCGCGCCATACGGCCCCTACCAGTGCAAAGGCGACGACCGTTGGTGCGTCATCGCGATTTACACCGACGATGAATGGCAGCGTTTCGCACGGTTGCTGGAAAAATCCGGACTAAGAGCCGATGCCCAACTCGCCACGCACCTCCAGCGCGTGCGGAACAAAGAAGAATTGGACAAATGGGTAACGAGCTGGACGCTACAGCATGATGCCTACGAAGTGATGGAGACCTTACAAAGCATCGGCGTTTGTGCGGCCGTCGTGCAAGACGTGGAAGATCAATTCAAACGCGACAAGCAGTATGCCGCGACCGGATTTTTAGTTAACTTAATCGAGCCCGAAGCGGGTGACATGGTGACCGAAAATGTTCCCGTGCGGCTATCAGTGACTCCCGGCAAGGTGCGCGGGGTCGCTCCGCTCATGGGCGAGCATACCCACGAGATCGCGCGCGACCTGCTCGGTTTGAGCGACGCTGAAATCAAAAAGTTAGACGAGGAAAAAGTGTTTTACTAATAAAAACTAGAATTCAGCATCCAGGATTCAGTGCCTTCTGAATTCTGACTGCTGACTTCTGAATACTACAAACCAGGAGGACCCATGACCGAACCGCAACCTTTATGTGTTTACGAAAAGCGCGATCCGCACATCGCGATTATTCGGCTCAACCGCCCGGAGAAAAAGAACGCGATCAGTCGCGATCTTTACTGGGCGCTCGATGAAGCGTGGCACAAAGCCAAGGATGACGATGACGTATGGTCGATCATCCTCACCGGCAGCGGCGATGCCTTTTGCGTCGGCGGCGATCTTAAAGAAAACCTCGCTTTTGCAAAGGGCGAGATGAAAGGCCCGCGCTCCGGCCCGCGGCCGTATTCCAACACGCGCATGCTGCAAATGATCATCGCCGCGATCAACGGCTACGCGGTGGGAGGTGGTTTCAGTCTTTCGTTAGCGTGCCATATCCGCTACTGCGTCCCGGCCTCGAAGTTCGGTTGCTCCGAAGTGCGCTGGTCGCACATGGCCGCCTGGCCGCATTACCTCTGTCAGTTGCCAACGGGTTGGGGTTATTGGTTGGCGCTAACCGGCCAGATGATCGACGCGGATACCGCCTTTCGTCTGGGCCTCGTGCAGAAGATCTGCCAGCCTGACAAGCTCATCGACGATTGCGTCGAGCTGTGCACGACGATCAACCGCAACGGCCGCCTCATCGCCGCGCATACCATGGAGTACATCGAAGACAAACTCCTGTACGGTATTCAGGGCTGGGAAAAAGCTTTCGACATCCACCGCGAGTTCTATGCCCACCTGCGCCAGAGCAAAGCCTACGATGAAGGGTCAGCGGCGTTCGCGGAGAGACGCAAACCGGAATTTAGTCAGGAGTACTACGACGATAAAACCAAGCCCCCGGGAGTGCCATAGGCGCCAAATCTTTAACCTTCGAGCGCGCTTGAACGATTGAGCGGTTCCAAACGTTCAAATCGTTCAAGCCGTTCAATCCGCTATTCTGATCTCGATTCACTCTCAACCAGCTCTACGTCTCGACCTGAACCACTCGCCTGTTGAGCGTTCGAACGCTTAAAGCGGTTGGAACTCGGCGAACGGCCTTCAGACAAATTGACGCAAATACTCCCTTAGTGTACATTCAATGTGTACACAAGGAGACAAACATGGCAAAAGAGAGAGTCATGACCTTCGTACAGGCTCGGTCGAGGCTGAGCGAAATTGTCGATCGGGTAGCCGAAAGTGGAGACGCATACGTCGTCTCCAAACGTCAAAAGCCCCGCGCTGTCATCATCGGTATCGACAGATACCGGCAACTCTCGGGCACCGCGAGGTATTTAAAAAAAGTCGGAGGGAGAAGGATCATAAACCTTGAAGGGATCGCCACTGCCGTTGGCGATATCGACGAAACAATACGCGAGCTGCGCAAATCACGGATCGCAGCCGTCATTAAAAAGCTCCCATGACGTTCGTCACGGACACTCATCCCTTCGTTCATCATGTCACGGGTCGAAGGAATCGCCTTGGCCGCAGAGCCTTAAGTGTTTTTGACGCTGTAAAACGTGGGCGGGAGACTATGATGGTGCCATTTACCGTGCTAGAGGAAGTGATGCTCCTTTCGGAGATCGGCAGAATTCGCCTGCCTCTACCCTTCCGTGACTTTGTGGTCTCAATACGACAGGCCGAAAATTTCGATTTGGGCGTTAACGATACCGACCTGCTTCTCGAAGCGGCAACATTTACAACCGTCAGGGATCCCTATGACCGTCTGATCATCGCCCAAGCCAGAGTCGCCGGCTTGCCGCTTATTACCGGCGACGGAAAGATCCAGGAATCCGTTTTGGTTCGTACCGTCTGGGATTAGAGAGACTAACTGGTGCAGCACACTAGCGCGGCACTCGAAAATCCCCATTTACCAAGTGCCTGCTGAAAAACTCCGTCGCCTTCGGCCACGAGAGAGCCGCGGCGTGCGGCCGGTAGTTCGCAGAGCCGGTGTTGCAGAACGCATGGGCTGCGCCGGCGTAGCTATGAAACTCATGCGACTTATTGTAGCGAGAAAGTTCCGCATCGAGCTTGCGCATATCTTCCGGTGATGGATTCTTATCGTCCGCGCCGAAGTGGCCCTGAATCGGGCAATTGATCTCGCGCGTGCGGTCGAATGGGGAAGGGCCTTGCCCGAACGGCAGCATTGTGCCGCCACCGTAGAACATCACGCCAGCTTTTAGGTCTCGACTTGCCGCCGACATCAGATAAACGATTCTTCCGCCCATACAAAAGCCGACGATGCCTAGACGTGCACCATCGACCTGCCGGTGACTCCGTAGGAATCCAATCGCGGCGTTAATGTCATTGATAATACCCGCGTCGCGAAGGCGCGACTTCCGCGTAGGATTGTCATCTTTGCAGTCAGGAGCATCGCGGTGGTACAAGTTCGGCGCCACAGCGACGTATCCTTGAAGCGCGAGCATGTGCGTCGTGTCTTTGATGAAATTTTCCAATCCCGACTGCCCGTGAATGACCACAATGCCAGGAACCGGTCCGCCGCTCTCGGGCACGCTCAAATAGAGGGGCATGCTGCTGTTATCAACTTTCACGCTTTCCCACGAGCTTGCCATCATTTACCTCCGGCTTGGACTTACTTTCGTTCGCGAGCGCCACCACATAATCATAGCTCGGCAGCATCGGTCAACAATCGTCATGCGCGTGAGTGCGTAGATTGCCGCAAGCGCGGCTTTGCCAACCTTGACGCCCGCTCCGCGCCAGCGATATAGATCAGTTTGAAGCCGATGTTTACAACGCTCAGACGATTTAGCCCATGGTTGCTGCTGATCACATGGTTGTCCGCGGCGGGAGCGCAGGAAAAATCCGGCGCTCCGCGTAAATTGGAGCCCGTCACTCTCGGCCTCTCCGCCAAACATGTGCTCAATTTGCCGATCTATCTGGCCCAGCGACAGGGGATCTTCGAGAGTGAAGGATTCGATTACAAACCGATTACGACCAAGACCAACACCGCGATCGCGGCGCTCGTCTCTGGGGATCTCGATTTTATTACCGCGTTCAATTCCGGTCTCGGCGCGGCGATCGGTGGCGCGCCCCTCATCGCAACTTATGTATCAACGGAAAAACCGCTTCTTTACCTGATCAGCCGGCCTGACATCAAGGATGCTAAAACATTGCGCGGCGAGATTATCGGCCACGGCGGTACGCGCGGCAGCCACTATCACGCCACCGTCGCGATGGTGAAGTACCTCGGCTTGGATGCGGAGAAAGACGTCAAGCTGATCTCGACGATCGATGTCACTCAAGGCATGACCGCGCTGTTTTCCGGCAGCGTTGCCGCAACGACCCTGTCGCCGCCGTACGACTCCATTGCGGTGCGCAAAGGTTACAACCGTTTGGTTCTCGGTCCAGAAATCCTGCCCAGATTCGTCGAGAATGGACTCGTCATGCGCCGCGTGAAACTACGCGACAACCCGGATCAAGTCCGCCGATTTCTCCGTGCGATGATTCGCGGCTTGTATTACGCCTTCGATCATCCCAGCGAGGCAGTCGGGCTCATTCAGAAGGAGTGGAATCTAGATCGCGAAACCGCGCAAACCGCCTACGACGCAGCGATGCCGACGTATAATTCGCGAGGCGAAGTCAGCGACGAGCTGATCGCTGCTTCCATTAAACGCGCCCAACAAGATGCCAAAATCGCACAGTCCAACTTCGCGCCTAAAGATTTTGTCGACTGGAGCATCGTCCGCGCGATCCAGCGCGAAGTAAAACGCTAACGAGGAGGACAAACCATGATTATCGATGCCGACGGCCACACTCAAATTCCTCAGGAAGTCTTCGACAACTATTTGGACAAAGAATTCTTCCGGAATCGACCGCGCTTCGTCACGTTCGACGACGGGCGCGGCTTCTATATTATCGAAGGGCGCGTCGTCAGCAAGCCCTTCGGTTGGGGCCCCGGCACCCCGGGCAGCATCGCCAACAAAACACCAACGCTCCGGGTCAAAGATCTCGATCTAAGCAACGTGCCGGGCCGCCTGGCGGATCTCGATCTCGAAGGCATCGATCTTCAGGTGATCTATCCAAACGTGCTGATGTCGATCAATAGCTTAGAGCACGCGGGGCTCGCCACCGCGATCTCGCGCGCTTATAACACTTGGATTTCCGAGCGCTGCGTGCAAGGAGGTGGACGGTTGCGCTTCGCCGCGATCGTCGCCTTGCAAGATCCCAAAGCGGCGGCGGAAGAGTTGACGCGCGCGGTCAAATCCCTCGGCGCCGTCGGCGTCATGGTTACTGGAACCATCGGCACGCGCACCCTCGATCATCCCGAGCTCTATACATTTTGGGAAACAGTGGAACAACTCGACGTCGGCGTAGGAGTCCACACCGTGACGGGAATGTATCCGACGGTCGGTCAAGAATTATTCGATCATTTCTGGGGCGCCAAGGCAGTCTCCATGCCGCTCACATTAACAGCCGCTATGGTTTCGCTCGTCGGCGGCGGTATTGTCGACCTCTTTCCAAAAATCCGCTTCGGCTTATTGGAAACCGGCTGCGGTTGGCTGCCTTATTGGATTGAAAGAATGGACGAAATGCACGAGCGCGGTGAAAGAGATCCACGCATGTACGACGGCGTCTTGAATCGCAAGCGACCGAAGAGCCGCATCAAACCAAGCGAGCTTTTCGCCGAAGGCCGCATGGTGGTCTCCTGCGAGCCGGGTGAAATCATGCTGCCCGCCGTGATCAACGCCGTCGGCGACAAATGCATCATGTACGCCTCCGACTATCCGCACGGCGATAGCAAATGGCCCGAAACGGTTTCGCGCATCCGCGCAGCGGGTTTTTCGAACGAAACTCAGAATCGGATACTGGGAGAGAACTCGGCGCGGCTATATAACTTACAGGTGCCGCTCGGTTGATAGTGAATTGTAGAATTGTACGGTGCGCATCCGCCATAGGACGGATCAGCCTCAGGCTGAAGCGCACCCTACCCGTAAGGCACGGCATGCCGCGCCCCTACTTTCCGATCTTTGCGTTGCTTCGGCGGAGGTTATCCTTAGCTAGCCGAAGGCCTCAGGACAGATCTTTGCGGCCAAAAATCCGAATTCGTGTGCTATGCCGCGTCGAGATGAAAGAACTTCACCGCGTTGCCTGCTAACATCTTCGATTTCTCATTCTCCGGCACGCCGGCGAATTGTTCTTTCATCAGCTCCAGCGACTTCGGCCAGCGCGTGACGATGTGCGGGAAGTCGGTCGACCACATGATCTTGTCGACGCCGACCCTGTGGCGGAGTTGGATGCCGATCGGGTCGTCGAAGACGCCCCATTGCGCGTGCTCACGTAGATACTCACTTGGAAGTTTTCTTAGCTTCGGCAAACCCAAAAGCCGCTCGGCCCAGTGACAGTTCACTTTGTAGGTTTGGTCCATCTGCTGGTAGAAGTACGGAAGCCAGCCGATGTTGTTTTCCGCCCAGTAGATCTGCAGCTTCGGAAAGCGGTCGAATACGCCGGTGAAAATTAGCTGCGTCGCTTCCACAGCGCCACAGTGATAGATGCCCTGCCGCGCCAGGCGTTGGAGAAAATCGAACGGCCGGTCTTCGCCCTGCGGATCTTTCGGATACTTCATGAGAAAAACATCACGCTCGTCGGTTCGGCGCGGAAATGACGTATGGATCGTGATCGGCATGTTCAGATCTAACGCCGCAGCGTAAAACTTATCGTCGTCGGGTGTTGGATAGCTCTTGCCGCTCGGGAACGTGTGCAGGCGAATCGCTTTAAATGCTTTTTCTTTGCAGCGCTTCATCTCGGCGATATTTTCCTCGGCGCCGATGTCCGGCATAACGGCGACGCCGATCAAACGATCGGAATCGACGGCGCAATACTCCTCGATGAAATAGTCGTTGAACGCCTTGATGAGCGCAAGAAAAACATCCTTGTCTTTGATTTTCGTGTTGCGCGCTTCGGTAGCAAACAACAGCTCGCCGTCGATACCGTCAGCGTCTTGCTCTTTTAGCCGCTGCTCTGGCGAGCCAGCGCCGGCGGATCCTTCGAAATTCAAGTTGACCGGATTGAATTCTTCAAGAGATTTGCCTGCGAACAGATTGGTACCGCGGTACTCGAGCGGCTGTCCTTCTTCGACGATCGCGTCTCTGCCGTCGGCAAGCTTGATTCGGCGCGGCGCCCGGTCGCGATATTTTGCCGGAACTCTGTGCGTCCAGGTTTCCGGCAGCCGCTCGAAGTGACTGTCAGCGGAAAAATAGCGATACTTGCGAGCCATTACGATAGATTCTCCAATTCGTTTCGTGGACGGGCGACCGGCCGGTCGCCCCTACATATGGACATACGATACGCCGAGACGGCCGAGATCGATTGTCGGGCTATGGTACCAAGATTTCCTTCATGATTTTTTCCATCGGCTTCGCTATTTTTTCAGATTGTTCCGGCGTAACGATCAAAACGTGAATACCACGCTCTTCCAGGTTGGAAAGCTCCTCGTATAACGACTTGACTCCTTTGCGTCCCGAGAGACGGCCCGTCGAAGCAAGTATTTTGGCGCCCTCAGCCGATTTCATAAAATCGATGAACAGTGCGGCCGCATGCGGGTGCGGCGTGTTGGTGTAGACGCCGATGGCCCCGCTGATATGCGCCGGCGTGGGGTTGGGAAAAACGATCTCCGTCGGGCAGCCGCCCTGCTTCATCCGCAAGATGGCGTCTGGGTAAATCTCCGCGGCGATCTTGAATTCTCCGGCACACAAGAGTTGCGCTTGCAGGGTGTGGCCACGACGCACGACCGCGCCGTTTTTCATCAAGCCCTCCACGAAAGCTATCGTCTTCTGCTCGCCCCAAGCGGTTAACCAACCCATCAGAGCCCGCTCCGGCTCCATATCGATGGAAAGATTCCCTTTCCACTTTGAGTCGAAAAGATCACTGTAACCTTTCGGCGCTTCTTCTCTTTTGACTAGACGCGTGTTGTAACCGATCGCCGACACGCCCAAGCTGTCTGCATGCCAGTAACCGTCCTTGTCGGTGTAGTCTTTGCCAAAATTCTCGGATTCTGGCGAATGATAGCGCACCCAAATGCCCGAGCGCTTGAGAGTCATGACGTTTTCAGTGCCGACCAGTACGGCATCGGTGTCGAGCTGACCGGTCCGATGTTCGGTTAACGTGCGAAAAACTAGTTTGTTGCCGCTGCCGCGCCAGAACTCGGCCTTGATGAAGGGATATTTTTTCATGAAACCGCGGGTATAAGCGTCGAGGAGGGCGGCGGCGGAGATACCATAAAACTTAAACTTACCTTCACGCCGCGCGCCGTCTTCCAGCCGCTTCTGCCGTTGTTGTGGCGGTAGCTTGTCGATCTCGTTGTAAAGCGCTTCGATCGACGCAGATTCTGCTAGAGAGATTGTGGCGTAGACAAAAACCAATGCCGTAAGCGCGCACGCCATGAATTTGTCAAATGCCATTTTCTATCCTCTAATCCTCGAACTTCGATTCTCGGCCGAGAATCACTTCATCGTGCAGTGCGGATGGTAATCCATCTTGCACCGCGCGCTGGCGCCCTTCATGGCCGTTTCAAACTCGGCATGAATCTTCGGATCTTCGTCTTCGTACTCGATCTGATCGCCGCCTTCCTTCACGCTCTTGTAGACGTAGGCCTTGCCGCCTGCTTTGGGCTTGTCGCTGCCCCAGCCGATGGCGAGAAAGAACACCGGCTCAGCGCTGCCATTGAAATGCTGATGAAACCACATTTCCGGCGGCACAAACACGCTTCCCGGCCCCCAATCGATTCGTTCCATAGGTTTGCTGTCTTGCCACATCAGCGAGTAACCATGCCCTCTGATAATCAAGACATGAATCCCTGGGCCGTGACGGTGCGCTTTCTTGTATGCGCCGACACCCCAGAGCGACACGTGGGATTTGACCGTGTTGTTGACCATGCGAAAGACGGTGCTCTTGGCCCCGCCGCCGCGGTCGAATCCGCCGGAATAGGTCTGGCACACACGCACGTCAGCGACGAAGTTGGTCGACCATTGCTGCGCCGGCGCCTTTTGTTTGAAGTAGCCCTCCTCGGCGTTATACCGGTCGCGAAAGACAAAAGGGTTGTCGAAGACAAATTCGTAGTTGTTAAAGGTATCGATCACTCGCGGCGCACTGGTCATCGCGATGTAACGCGCGGCCTCCAAGCCTGAAGCGTTGTGGTGTTCATGCCACGCATTCATCGGAATTGAAAAGTAACTCCCCTCTTGCCATTCGAAGGTTTCCTTTCTGCTTGGATCGATCCAAACCGACGTGGCGCCCTGTCCTTTGAGGATGTATATGGTCTCTTCGAACAGATGACGATGCGCTTTGAGCGACTTTCCCGGCGGGATCTCGGCGACGTACGAGTCATTGAATCCGCCCGTGCCCTCTAGGTTGAGGAATGCCGCTAAACCGTCGCCGCTGGACCGCCACGGAGCGAGCTCAACGTCGTAGAGATTTTTGACGAACAAGCCGCGATACGTCGGCAGGCCCTCCGACTCCTTCCACTGCTCGTACGGCGATTTGTAGCCGAGACGTTCTTTTACTTCTTCTTCAGCTGTCGAGATAGCGTTAGCCATGAATAATTCTCCTTCCTCTTTCTTCAGATAAGCTCCTGCATCTGCGACGGTATCCAGATACGCTGTAGTGCCACGTAGGGGCACGGCATGCCGTGCCCCTACACTTCTCCCGCAAATGTATACAATCTAAAGCTCAATCTTATACAGCTTCGCGGCGTTCTCCCAAAGAATTTTTTGCCGGTCGTTCACGTCAACGCCGTCGAAGCTTCTTGTCAGCGCCTCTTTTGTATTCGGCCAAGTCGACGTCGCCAGCGGAAATTGGCTGGACCAGAGAATATTTTCGGACCCGATGTATTTCCGTACTCGAAGACTCGCCTGATCGTACCAACCGACAACGTAACAATTTCGTCTGAACATTTCAGAAGGCATTAGATCGTAGCCGTTCTGCGGCAACTGATCGCCTTTGGCCTGATAATCGGTGTACTCCAAGAGATAAGCGCCCCAACCGAGTCCGCTTTCAGCCAACACGACTTTGAGCTCTGGAAAACGCATCAAGATCTTTGAGATGAGCAAATTAACCAGCACGGACACGGAGCTCGCCGGCCGCGCGATCGCCTGAAATGCTGCGGCGATCGTCGGCGAATATCCTTCATAGGCGGGAATTTGGATCGCCGAAGATGCGCCTGCGTGAAAACAGATCGGCACGCCCAACTCCTGACAAGCGGCCCACAGCGGATCGTAGACGGACTCATTGATGTGCGGCACGTCTCGCAATTCCATCGGCACCGACGGGTAGATGACGCCTTTGTGACCGTTTGCGACCGACCGGCGAATCTCTTTCACCGCCGCATCGACGGGAAACAATGGCGCAAGGCACTGCGGGATGAAGCGATCGCTCACGCTTACCCACTCTTCGAGCAGCCAATCGTTATACGCCTGCACGCAGGCGAGCTCTAACTCTGGGTCTTCGATCCGCCCAAAGTTCTGACCGCCGGAACCGGCGACCGTCGGATAAAGCACGGCGTAATCAATCCCGGCTCCATCCATCACCTTCAGTCGTTCCTTCGCATCATAAACAGCTGCCGGCACCTCTGACCACCGTTGCGGGTTCTTTGTTCTATCCGGCATAACGGCGCCGCAATCGGCGACGCCGTCCAATAAAGTTTCTCGGCCATCGACGACCCAACGCTCTACGCCATTGGAATTTTTTTTGACATGTGGAATGCGATCACCCCAGTTCGCATGCGACAGCCGCTTCGTCCAGACCTCCGGACGCTCCTGAACATGTTCGTCGACACCGATGAAAAAATTCTTGGTTGGCATCTCTCGTTCGTCCATAGTATCAAGTCTTGCTGTCATTCCGAGGCGAAGCCGAGGAATCTAAATCTCCCATGGAGTTTATCCTGAGCGAAGTCGAAGGGTTCGAGATGACATCGCACTGAGTTCGGAAACTACGACAGCCCGTAAAGTCTCAGCGCGTTGCCATAACACATCTTCTTCCGGTCATGTTCCGGCACTCCGAGCAATGATTCTTCGACGAACCTCCACGACCGCGGATAGGTCGCCGCGATATGCGGATAGTCGGACTCCCACATGATGTTGTCGACACCGACCAGTTCACGCAGCTCGACGCCCGCCTTTTCGTACCAGAAGTCAACATAGATCTGTCGCCGGAATACTTCGCTGGGCTTAATACGAATGCCTTCTTGCCACAAGCGCCGCTGCTCCCACTCGTGATCGCAGGCTTCGAGCACGTAGCTCACCCAACCGAAACCGGTCTCGGCGCAGGCCCATTTGAGCCGTGGATAGCGGTCGAGAATTCCAGAAAAAATTAGATTGGGAATGAGTTGGGCCGGCGTCGCACACAGGCGCGAGGTCGAGACGGTATGAAGTTCTCTTTTGGTAAATCCATTCCACTTGGGCAATGACAACTGCTCCGTCAAACCCGCTGAGCCGTGCCAGTGCATCGGAATGTTCAAGTCCTGGCAGCAAGCCCAGAGCGGCTCCCAAAACGGATCGTTCATGCGCTTGAGGCCTTTTTTGGTGAATGCCGGCTCCGCCAACATCACCACACCCCGATGACCGCGCCTGACGCTTCGTTCGACTTCAGCGACGATCACGTCGATATCGCTCATATAAGGAATGATCGCAATGGGAGCGTAGCGATCGCTCACCTCGCGCCACTCCGCCAGCGCGTCGTTGTAGGCTTGCACGCACGCAATTTCGAAAGCGGCGTCGGCCTGAAGAAAGGCAAAATTGGAAACGGGGCCATTCGGATAGAGGACTTCCCCGTCGACGCGGTCGTGATTCAGGGCTTTCAATCGCTCGGCCGGATCGTAGTAACCGCGCTCGACGCCACCCTCCATAGCCGCGGGGCAGTTGCAAACCCACTCGCTACGCACCTTACCGTTGACCATCCAGCGGTCGACGGTTTGGCCGTTCTCCTCTACTTCGACGATCTGCGGTATTCGATCGCCCCACTTATCTTTCGACATCCGCTTCGTCCAAGTATCGCGGTCGAGTTGAGCGTGGGAGTCGCAACTGAACAATCCGTATTTGATATCCATCGATTCACTCCCTCAAAAAGCGGTAAAAACTATCGTTAGCAAGGTACTGCCCGATCGACAAGTGACGGGAGACTACCCAGCGCGTTCGGCGCATCGCATAGCGCGCCGGCTCCGGCCGCGACAAGTTCTTCTCTTGATCCATAGCCCCAAAGCACCCCGACTGAAAAGAGGCTGTTGGCCCGCGCGCCCAAGATGTCATAGGAGCGATCCCCCACCATGACGGTATTGGCCGGCGGCAACGATTCCGCTCTCAGCACGTGACCGAGCAGGTCTTTCTTGTCCGCGTTGGCGCCACTTAACTCGCTGCCGTACACGTTACTGAAGAACCGGCCCAGCTCAAAGTGTTCAACGATACGCTCGGCAAACCCACGCGGCTTCGACGTCGCCACGAATAACTGCACTCCATAATCGCGAAGCTCGGCGAGAGCGTCAACGATACCTGGATATACGCTGTTTTCGAACATGCCCTTCGCCGTAAACCGTTCACGGTAAAGCCGCACCGCTTGTTCGACCCGATCGTTGTCTCCGGGGCCAAGTAGATGCGCGAAGCTTTCGGACAGCGGCGGCCCTATCAATCGCTCAAGGGCCTGCGCTGCCGGCGCATTTGCCCCGAGCGACTCCAACGCATAGCGGAGGCATCCGATGATGCCTTGCTTTGGATCGGTCAGAGTGCCGTCGAGGTCAAACAATATGTTCATCGGCGCGATCGCTTCACCGTCCTAAGAATATTTCGTTGAACTGCTTGATTTGTTTTCCCGGATCGCCTTCGTACTTGTTCACGTGAGGGGTTTGCTCGATCAGTTCGGCGACGAGCTTGGAGTCGGCGTCAACGCCGCGACGCAGCGGGATTTTATCGATCTCACGCAGCGCCTTCTGTCCTTCCTCCGAGAGATAAAAATCGACGAGCAACCGCGCCGCATTCGCGTGCGCGGTATTTTTCGAAACGGCGACGGACGACACGGTCGCGAACGACGGATCGAGCGGAATCCAATCCACCGGCCCATCGCGCTCGCGAATCTTTTCCAGCTTGGTCACTTGCATGAACGCGACCGCCGGGAACTCACCTGCGGCCAGGAGTTGTGAGATCTTTGTATAGCCATTGTGCTGAATCAGATCCTGCTTGGCGAAACTACGCATATAGCCTTCGCGTCTTTGCCCTCGTAGGGGCGGGTTTCAAACCCGCCCCTACATCTTTTTTCATCGCGCCAAGACGTCAAGATCACAAAGTTCGTTCAATCACTCGTAATCCGCGTGCTCGCCCTGGTGCGTTAACGATAAGCCCAGGTTATCCATCGCGATCCGAGTGTTGATGCCGAGAATCCGCAGCGGTTCCGTGCCGGTATTGAAGTACTGGTGCCACTGAAACACGGGAATCGACAACACGTCCAGCGTATCGAAATTGTATTCCTTGTCTTCGACGATGACTTTGCCCTTACCGCCGACGATAAGATCGATCTCATCGTAGAGATGACGGTGCGCGCCGGAGCGTTTGCCCGGGGGAATCTCGGCCATCACCACGCCAAGCGCCTTGCTGTGAAAGCCAATCCGGGGGTCGACAACGTACGCGAGGTTGCCCATCGCCGTCGGTTCGAATAGCAGGTCTTTTTGTTTCACGAGTACTTTGCTCTTGCGCCGAAGCTGCTCTTCATGCATGGCAAAGCCAACTTGCTCCGCGTACAACTCGGCCGTGCGATTGCCGCCCAAGTTTCCGTTGTTGACTTGCCCGCCGCCGGGAATCAGCGTCTTCCGCGCGTCTTCGCCCTCCTGCGCATAGATCCAAAACTCAGGGTAACGCTCGTCTTCATAGACGGCTTGGCCCAACGCCAATGACAAGGGTCCAGTGGTCGAAGCGATGCGCAACACCGGCTCATCGCCATCGTTGATATGTCGATGCCAGGAAAACATCGGCACGCTCAATAAATCCCCCGGCCCCCAGTCGTAGCGCTCGCCATCGATAATGCTGTGGCCGTGCCCCTTTAAAAAATAAATGATCGCTTCGACCGTATGCCGATGCCCGAGCGTGCGCCAGTCTTGTCCTTCTTCGGTGTGGGGCGGAATCACGTCGTACCACAAACGGTGGGTGTGATTGTTGGAACCTATCCGGGCGTCGACAACATAGATATGTTTATGCTCCCCCAGTTGCTTCTCGACGTCCGGCCACTTGAATAGAATTTCTTGTCCTTTGCGCCGCCCTTGCTCGTCCTTGGCGAACTTTACGCTGTGCATCATCAGCTCGGTGTGGCGCTCTTTCACTGACTTGACTTCCATGCAATCCTCCTCGAAATCGATAGCCGATCTTTGGATCCTGTGAATTTTTCCTGACTCTATAACAGGGACGAAAAGTTTCCAAGGTTTCCGGCCTGTCGTATCATTGGCGGGAAAATGGCCGGAAGGAATACCGGGGTAAGCGGGTAGTTGAACAGCTTAAACTATTCGAATGACGGGAGGCCAGTCCGAGCGCTTATGCCTTCGCGCGATCATCGATCTGGATATAGTTCCCGTCTGGATCGAAGAAGTAAGCTGTCCGCGATCCACGTCTGCCAATAGGCCCCAGGTGAAATTTCACTGCCCATTCTTTGGCTTTCTCCACAAACAGATCGAAGTCCTCTTTGGTCGCCGAGAAAGCCGTATGATTGAAACTGTCTTCCTTCCAATCGCGCTCGATCGGTTTGGGCCGTTTAACCAAGACCACTTCCACGTTGTCATCGCCGCAGCAAAGCCGCAGCGTCTCAGGCCAATAGCCTAACTCATCGCGCCACGGCTTATTATCGTCACTGACCCGATAATTCCGTTTACCGTCTGCCTTCATCGTAAAGGGCCCGTGAACCCTCATTCCCAGGATATCGACGTAGAAGCGCTCCGCGCGCTCGAGATTGTTTACAGGAATCCCGATATGATATACGCGTTTGAGATTGATCTTGCCCATCACGTCTCTCCTTTTATCGAATCAGATCATTCGAGTCCTTAGGAACCCGACTTCCGCAACAGCAATTTATTGTAAAGACCGATCAGTTCTTGATAGCGGTCGCCCCATTTTTCCGGGGAAGGTATGACGACTTTGCGATCGCCGATGTCGTCGGGCCCTTTGCCGCTAATGCCCTTGTGGCCCATCCAACGTCCGTGGCCGTACATGATATCTTGCCCTTTCTTGGACATCAGAAAGTCCGCTAACAGGGCGGCGGCATGGGGGTGGGGCGGCCGGGCAGCCATATAAATCGGCACCAGGGATTTCACCGGCACAAACGGTTGAGGAAAGTGATAATCAATCGGCGCGCCGGCCTTCTTTTTAGCGATGGCTTCTTGGTGGTAACCGTCGATTTCGACGTAGAATTCACCGGCAGCCACCAACTGCGTGATGAGCGTCGGCCCACGCCGAACCTGGAGTGATTGCTGGCCGATTTTGGTCGCGAGCTCGATCCCCTTCGCTTCCCCGTAATAATCGAGCATGGCGGCCAGCCAGTCAAAAGATTCGTCGTCAATGGCCATCTTCCCCGACCACTTCGGGTTGGCCAGGTCTTCCATCGAGCTCGGCGCCTCCCGGCGATTGACCATTTTTGAGTTGTAAATGAAAACCAACGGGGTGGCGAAAATGCCGTTGAGAAAACCCTCCTTGTCGTAGAAGCTTTCGCGCATTTGAGTCCGATACGGAGTTTTGTAGCGCATGATCGCTGCGGATTTTTTCAATGTATTAATCGTCATGCTGCGGGTATTGAAGACATCGTACAAGTACGCGCGCGCCCGGTACTCGGTGAGAACTTTGTTTAACAGCGCGCCACCGCTGCCCGTCAAGACATTGACCTTCAAAAAAGGATACTGCGCTTCGAAGGCGTTGATCAGATCCTGCGCATAGGCGCGGTTCATCGCCACATACCAGGTCACGGCGCCTTCCTTTTTTGCGCCATTGACCAGCCGCGCTTGGCGCTCGGCATCGGATAGCTGATTAATCTCTTCGAGAAGTTTCTCTTCTGTCTGGGCCCAGACGAGACCAGTGCATGAAAGAGACAGAACCAAGAATAGGGTGGAGCAACGACGTTGAATCACGATCCGCATAGAGTCACCTTGACGTGATCACAGTTCATGAATCCAATCTTGAAAGTTTGTCCTGAGCCCTTCGACGGAGTCTACCCTGATCCTAGCCGAAGGGACCAGGATAAATCCACCGAAGGATCGGCAATTTAAAATGACTTAGTCCCCAACTCCTTCTGCGCGTCTCTGATGATTGACAGATCGGCAATTTCGCTAAGCGGAACGTCACGGGTTACCTTCATGGTCTTCTTCGTCTCATCAATCACGAGACGAAGTCCCTTTTCACACACATTGATATCATCATCGTAAACCTTGACCACGCCGTCGTAGGTTGCCGTAGCAATCTCTCGATTGAGCTTCAACCATTCCATTAAAAACTGAATGGTTCCATCGCGATTCGCGCGAATATAGCGGTTGGCCTTGATACCCGCCCTGATGACCCGCTTGATTTCATCGGGTTTGTCTTGGATTTTCTTCACACTCGTGACCAATCCAGTCTCAGGAAAAACCAAAACGTCATGAGCTCGGGCAAGAATATTGAATCCCTGCTTTCTCGCCTCGAAATCCAGCGGCGGCCCGAGTACGGCCGCATCCACTAAACCCTGGCTGAGCGCTGCAAAGCGCGCGTCGGGTGGACCCACCGCGAGGTACTTCAAATCCTTCTCGGGATCTAGACCGAAGTGCTTGACGACGGCCCGCGCTGCGAAGTGCGCGACGCCGCCGAAGATCAGCACCGCGACCGTTTTGCCTTTGAGCGCCTGGACCGATTTGATCTCAGGGCGCGCCACCAGCGCGAGCACCGGCGCGGGCACAAAGCAGGCCACGACTTTGATCGGCACCCCCGAAAGCGCGCCGCCGATCGCCGTGCCGCCGATGCCGGTCGAGTAATCCACTTCGCCACCGCTTAGCGCCGCTCTGCCCGCAGCGGCAGAGATCCGAATGATCTCAGCTTCAATTCCCTCTTCTTTAAGAAAACCTCGCTTCTGCGCCAAAGGGAATGTCATGAACTGGCCGGCAAATCCGGTCATGGAGATGCGAATCTTGTCCGCGGCCTCGGCCGAAACAGCCAAAACCACGACGACGAGAAAAACCCAGAAAATTTTGATCACTAGACTCTTCCGTTTTTTGCTTCGCTCCATGCTGCCCAATGTGAACGTTCGAATTTGCGTCTTCGGTTCAATCGACACTCCAAAATCATTTGATCCCCAGCTCTCGCTGGACCGTTCTGAGAATCGAGAGATCCGAGACTTCATTCAGGGCGACTTCACGATCTATTTTCATGACTCTCTTGGTGTCGTCTAGGAGCCGGTGGAATCCGTCCTCCGGCATGCTGCCGTCATTGTTGAAGCCCTTAATAAATGAGTCATAGGCCGCGGTAGCGACTTCTTTGTCGATCCTATAAGTGCTCATCAGTACCGGGATGGTCCCATCGCGATTCTCACACATGAAACGGTTGGCTTTGATACCCGCGCGAATCACCCGCTTGATCTCGTCCGGCTTTTCTTTGATCTTTTTAATGTGAACCGTGAGGCCACTGAACGGATAGGTGAAGAGGTCTTCCGATCGGACAAGGATCGGATAGCCCATCTTCGTGCCAAGGAAATCGGAAGGAACACTGGCTATAGTCGCATCGAGCAAACCCTGCTTCATTCTGATGAGGCGGCCTTCGCCCGAACCTCCGGGAACAAATTTCACATCCTTGTCTGGATCGAGGCCAAAGTGCTTGATCATAAGGCGCCCGACCAGTTCGGTGCCGCTACCAAATGCAGTGATCCCGATGGTCTTGCCCTTGAGATCTTTGACCGATCTGAACTCAGGACGACTTTGCAACATGAAGTGCGGCGTTGGTCGGTAGCACGCAACGAACCTAAGCGGCAAACCCTGAAGCATGGAACGCAAAGCGGAGCCAAAACCGGTGAAGTAGTCAGTGTCGCCGTTACTGAGGGCGACGTTTGCGACTGGCCCCGAAATTGTAATGACTTCCGCTTCGAAGCCTTCCTCTTTTAGGAACCCTCTTTTCTGTGCCAAATGCATGGTGAAGTGTGCGGCGTCTCCAGGCGTGCTGATCCTGATCTTTTCCGCCGCACAGACTGAAGCGTGGAGAAGAAAACTTGTGAGCAACGCTACCAAGGTCTTCTTCAATTTTTGTTCCTCGCAATCGGCAATCCAGAATCGAAAATTATTTCATCCCCAGCTCCCTCTGCGCCTCTCTAATAAGCGAGAGATCCGCGACTTCGCTGAGAGGAACATCCCGGCTAATTTTCAAGGTCTGCTTTCTCTCTTCAATCATTACGCGAAGTCCTTTTTCGCAGACGCTCGGATCCTCATTGTAGACCTTGACCACACCGTCGTAAGTCGTCGCGGCGACCTCTCTATTGACCTTCAGCCACTCCATAATGAACTGAATAGTTCCGTCACGATTGCTTCGAATATATCGGTTAGCCTTGATGCCCGCCTTGATGACGCGCTTGATTTCATCGGGCTTCTCTTGGATTTTCTTCACGCCAGCGACTAAACCCGTCTCAGGGAAAACCAGAATTTCGTCAGCCCTGGCAAGAATATTAAATCCCTTCTTCTTCGCCTCGGAATCCAAAGGTGGAGCCAGCACGGCCGCATCGATCAGCCCCTGGGTAAGTCTGATAAAGCGACCTTCGACGGCGCCAACGGCGACGAACTTGAGGTCCCTATCGGGGTCAAGCCCGAAGTGCTTGGCTATAACCCGCGCGCCAAAAATAGATAGACCACCGAAAGTGGAAATCCCCACCGTTTTGCCTTTAAGCTCCTGGACCGACTTGATCTCGGGCCGAGCAACGAGTGCGAAAACTGGAGCTGGCACGAAGCAGGCTACCACCTTGACGGGTAATCCTGTCATCGTGCCTCCAAGCGTCATGCCAGTACCGTAATCTAGATCTCCACTGCTCAACGCCGCAGCGCTCGCTCCGCCGGTGACCCGGATAATCTCGGCTTCAATTCCCTCTTCTTTGAGGAACCCTCTTTTGTGCGCCAGAGAGAACGTCATAAACTGGCCGCTCAAGTTGGCGATACTGATTCTAATCTTGTCCGCTGCATGGACCGCTTCGTGGAGAACAAAGACGGTGACCAACACCACAAAGCCCTTAATCATGGATGACTCTATATCAGAATCGATCTCGACATCGATATCGGGTTGACGAAATCTCCTGTGGCCGAGAAAGCCCGTCAGGTATACGCACGCTACTGGTCTCCGGGTTCTTGACCTGAGCAGACCCATGATACATTGGATCTACATTATTGTACCCTGAGGGGAGATGCCCATGGTTAAACGGTTGACCCAACATGGCAACAGCGCGGCTCTGATTATCGACAAGCCCGTGCTCGACCTTCTGCACATCACGATGGACACCCCGCTCGAGATTGCTACGGACGGGCGAAATTTGATTGTATCTCCGGTCCAAAGCGCGCGTCGCGAACGACGATTCCGTTCGGCGCTAGAAGCAGTCAACCGACGGCACGGCAGAACACTGAAGGCGTTGGCAAAGTAGCCTTGTCGTGGCGGATATCCTTTTCTTGACGCTTGCGGAAGCGATCGAGATCCATACCGATCAAATTCATCGCTATGGAGGTCAGTCAGGCGTCCGAGATTTGGGGCTGTTAGAGTCCGCACTTGCCCAACCGGAAGCTTCCTTCGCGGGCGAGTGGCTGCACGGGGATATCTATGAAATGGCCGCTGCGTATGCCTATCACCTGTGCCAAAATCACCCGTTTGCCGACGGTAACAAACGAACCGTCCTTACGACCGCGCTGGTTTTTCTCGAACTCAACGGCATCAGCATCCTTGATCCAAGAGGCCGGCTCGAAAACGCCATGATTCGTATGGCCTCCGGCGAGATGAATAAAGAGAACTTCGCCAAGGTCTTAAGAAAACTTCGTCCGCCGGATTAGTAAGGCGTGCCTTATTTTGGTTTTTCCCTTCAATCAACAATCCAATACCGGTCCTCAGCGAAGTCGAGGGAGCGCCTTTGCGCTCGCGAAGAATGTAAAACCCACACCTTTGTTAATTAGAATCGGTCGGTGCGATTTTGCCAAACCTTTTCGCCCGTCTGCCCTTTTCGCCAATTTGTCACAGATGCGGCATGATTTCCTTGGCGCAGATTTCCAAGTGCTCCATCTCGTCGAACATGGGATTGAAAACGATATGCTGTGCGCCGGCGTGGACGATCGCTTGAATCTTTTCCGTGCACTCGGCCGCGCTGCCCCAAACACACACGCGCGGACCGAGATCGGCGTTTTTGTATCTTATCTGGAACCACTCGCGAATTCTTTTCTCGCCGCGCGCTTTATCATCGTCCACTGCCAGATAAACCCGCTTACCATAGCCGAAGGTCTTCGGGTCGCGTTTGGTCTCATCGAGAAAACGGCGAATCATCGCCGACTCACGGATGAAAGCATTGGACGACGATGAACCAGCGCCCATCCAGCCGTTGCCGTACTTAACCGCGCGCTTGAGGGCATTTTCGTGATGACCGCCGAACCAGAGCGCCAGGTGTGGCTTTTGGATCGGTTTTGGTTCCATCGAAATATTTTCGAAATTCCAAAACGTCCCGTGAAAACTCGCCTTCGATTCACTCCAGAGAAGTTTCATCACCTGCACCGCCTCGGTGAAGCGGGTGACGCGGCGTTCGCGCGTATAACCAAAGATCGCCTCGTGAGAGCCCAAATGGCCACCGCCAAGCCCAACACCCATGACCGCCCTGCCTCCACTCATACAATCCAACGTCGAATATGCCTTGGCGAGCTGCATCGGATTACGCAGCGTGAGAAGAATGACTGAAGTGCCCAGGCGTAATTTCGTCGTGATCGCCGCGACGTAACTGAGCAGCGTCACCGGTTCGAGCATGACGAAATCGCCGATGATCCGCTCCTGCAGCCACAAACTGTCATAACCGAGCGTTTCCGCGCGCGTGGCGAAGTTGCGAATGTGATTCATGTCTACCGGTCCGTCGAAAAATACCTGAGGTAGCTCGATGCCGCACAGTAAATGATTTGCCATTCTTAATTTCTCCGATCTTTGCGCGATTCAAGTTCCTTAGCGGTCGCTCAGAACAAGCTCTGCGGTCAAGCATCCCCGTCCTCTTTCCTCCCCCGCGTCGCGGGGGAGGATGAAGGTGGGGGCGTGACCTTGATGTCCCAAGTTGTGAAACTCTTAGTCCACGTTATACAGCCGCGCGCAGTTGTCCCAGAGAACCTTCTTTCTCGAAGCGCTCGGAATATCCGTCGCCATAAAGTGATTGATCGCATTCGGCCAATGAGAATCCGCGTGCGGATAATCGGTCGAGATCACCACGTTGTCATCGCCGATCCGCTTGATCACGTCCGTAACCAGATCCTCCTCCACATCGACCGAAATGAAACACTGTCGCAGAAAGTAATCGCTCGGCCGCAAACTCATCGGCTCGTTGCAATAGCTTTTGCGCAATTGCCAACGCTCATCCAAGCGATATAGCACCCAAGGCAACCAACTGCAGTTGCCTTCGAGAAATGCCACCCGCAGCTGGGGAAACCGTTCGAGCACGCCACCGGCGCAAAAGCTGCCAACCGCAAGCATCAACTCCAGGGGATTTCGAAACGCGTTGATCAGCACCGCTTCGTTGGCGTGACCTTTGAACCGGTGAACAGCTTGATCTTGATTCGGGCTCGCCGCCGGATGAAAGCAGATCGGCGCGCCCAATTTTTCCGCTTCGCGCCAAACCGGGTCATAGTAGCGGTCATGAATGTGCCGGCCGTTGGAAGGCTCCGGCACGAGACATAAGCCGATGGCGCCTAATTCTGTAATTGCCCGGCGAATCTCATCGACCGCGAGATCGACATCGTGCAGCGTAATCAGCGCTGATGGCCGCAGCCGCTTGGAATCGGCTTTGCAGAAGTCCGCCATCCAACTGTTCCAGGCCCGGCAGAGATCGTTGGCGTACTCGGCCTCCAGACTATCGTCGCAGTGAAGCGGAAACGTGCGAAACAGCACTGCAACATCCAAGCCCTCTTCATCCATCGCTTCGAGCTGCGAAATCGCATCATAGTTGCGGGCAAGCGGCTTTGCGTAGCGGTGCGCGACTTCGGCTTCACCGGGCGAGCGTTCATCCGCGTGCGGTTTTGGCGAAGTGGTCGCGAGCGCCAGGGTGCCCGAAGACCGAAGCGGTTTACCGTCGGCCAGAGTAAACTTGATTTGCCCGTGTCGCTTGCGCGGCTCGCCGCGCGGAATCCGATCGCCCCACTTCGGATTCATGTATTTCAAGTAAAGGTCGTGGGGCTCGAACACATGCATATCGCTATCGAGAATCTCATATCCGTTTTTCGCCATGAGTCTTCCTCTCTGATCAGCGCGTCCACATTAAATTAACGCAGCACTTTTTGCCGCTTGCGTCACCCGCATACGCTTTCACTAACGATTAGTCCCACCGCTTTGTCTCTGTCAACCGCAAAAACATTCAATGGGTAAGGTTACGCGAGGACAAAATTTCGCCTTGACAACGCACCGTGGTGCTGTAAAAGATTTCGCATCAAACGCCAAGATCGAAGCGCTTTATGGAGGACGAAATGCGCGCGAGTAGTACGAACAAATTCGTGGTGACGCTTTTGGCATTTGCCTTGTTCCTGTGCAGCGGCATGCGCGCGAGTGCACAGACACGCCTGTCCGTCGGTGTCACGGAAACCATCGAGACCCCTAACCCATACGGCGACAGTGTTTCGCTACTGTACGGAATTTTCAGCGAGGTGACAGGTCCCTTCTGCACTTACAGCTACGCTAAGGGAGACTTCGAAGGCCGGTTGGCTGAGCGTTGGAAAGTGGAGAATCCGACGACGTGGATTTTTTACTTGAGCAAGAATTACAAGTTTAACGACGGGACATCGGTCGGTGCGGACGATGTCGTCCACTCGTTGATGAATCGCGTGATCGGCGATCCGCAATCGAAACAAAAAGCCTCTGTGGCGCCGTCCATCGTGAAAGCCGAGGCGGTCGATAAGTTCACCGTCAGAATCATCACCGACAAGCCCACTGCGCCGCTTCTCTCGTTTCTGTGTGACCGCCTGATCATCACCAGCAAAGCCGCTTTCGACAAATACGGCCGTGACGTCGCTGACAGAGAGCATATGATGGGCGGCGGACCCTACCGGTTAAAGGAGTTGATTCCCGGACAGCGGTTAGTTATCGCCAAGCGGCCGGACCATCCGGACGCAAAAAAGAACCCGCGCGCTCCCGACGAAGTCGTTTATCGCATCATGCGGGAACCCGAACAGCGCATCACCGCACTCCTGAACGACGAAATTCAGATCGCCCAGTTCATTCCGCCGCATATGCGCCAGCGAGTCGAGAAGTCAAAAAACTTGAAAATTATACCGGTCGATTCGGTCGAGATTATGTTCCTGGCAATGCAACCGAAGCCACCCTTTGACAAAAAAGAGGTGAGACAGGCGGTCTGCCACGCTATTAACCGTGACCAAATTATCTCTACCCTTCTCGAAGGATCCGCCAGTCGTCTCGACGGCCCTCTCGGACCGGGGCAGTACGGATACGATCCAAATTTACAACCGAAGCTGAACTACGATCCGGAAAAATCAAAAAAACTCTTATCGCAAGCGGGATACCCGAATGGAGTTGAGGTCGAGCTCCAGACGCCAGTCGGCCGTTACACGCTCGACAAACAATTGACCGAAGCGATGATTCCCATGCTTAACGCGGCGGGCTTCCGCGCCAGATTGCTAACCCCGGAATGGGCGACGCTTTGGGCCAGCGTGCAAAAAGGCACGATTCCTTTCTATTACATGGGCCGTGGCTCGGTGCAGGACCCCAGCGCTGCTCTGCATCAATATTTCCACACAGGAGAAACGCCGCGCATCGGTTATTCCAATCCTAAGCTCGATGAGGTTTTGGATAAGGAGCAGCAGGAGTTCGATCCGAAGAAGCGGCGCCAATATCTATCGCAAGCAATGAGCATCCTAACGGAAGAAGCGCCGGCGTGTTTCATGTGGCGGCACAAACTTCTCTGGGGACTGAACAGCCGCGTCGAATACAAGCCGCTCCCCGACGCGCGCATTTACGCAATCGAAATGGCGGTGAAGAAGTAAAGCTAAAGTTCATGACGTTGTACCCAGCGACTTTCTCGTATCGATTAGTTCCTTTTTTGCCTCTCCCTCTGGGAGAGGCCGCCGCGTAGCGGCGGGTGAGGGCAATCGCTATGAAGTTGCTTCCCTCATCCTTCCCTAAGGGCCAGGGTTTGAAAAACCATCGAATGCTCAATTTTCAGACTAATAACCGGGTAACTGCTCACGTAAGAAAGAGACTAGCGGGATGACCAACGAAAAATTTATCGAAGTTGACGGGATCCGCACTCGCTACTTTGAAGCGGGTACCGTCCCCGTCGTCGTATTGTTTCACGGCGGTCATTTTGGCTCCCACGATGCCGCCGATTGCGCCGAGGACTGGAGTTTGAACTTCGACGGTTTAGCGGAGTGGTTCCACGTTTACGCCGTCGACAAGATCGGCCAGGGTTTCACTGACAATCCCAAGCGCGACGAAGACTACACGATGGCGATGGTGGTCCAGCACGCCTTCGGTTTTCTGAAAGCGTTGGGCTTGCGCAAAGTGCATCCTGTCGGTCACTCGCGCGCCGCCTATCTGGTCGCCCGCCTGGTGCTGGAACATCCGGAATTATTCGCTTCCTGCATTTTGGTTGACACGAACACTCTCGCTCCCGGCATCAGTAAAAACGAAACCGTCATGGCCAATCCGCCGCAGCCCCGCCTCGGGCGGGAAAGCCAGCGCTGGGTTCTGCAAAAATACTCGTATGGCTTTGAGCATATCACCGAGGAGTGGCTGGACGTCATGATGCGTATCGCTGCGCTGCCGAAATATCAGGAAGCCGTCCGAAAGATGGAGGAAGTCGGCCTACGAACGACACGATTTCTGCCGCACCTGGCCAGACAGAAAGATGAAACCCTCGGCATCATCCGCGACCGCGGCTTTGGCATGCCGACGCTGCTCGCCTGGGCCTACAACGACCCGACCGCGAGCATCGATCAAGGTCACGCGCTGTTTGAACTGATCGCCCGCAGCACGGCCGATTCGCGGATGTATATTTTTAATCGCGCCGGCCATTTTTCCTATCGGGAACATCCTGCGGAGTTTAACGACATGCTGCGCGGATTTATTCAACGGATCGTTTAAAACTGCGACGATGAAATGAAGCGAAGTTTTTTAAGCCAGGAGAGATGCCGCTGATATGGCTGGTTATCTTTTCCACCGGCTCGCTGGCACTATTCCGGTTCTTTTGCTCATCAGCCTGCTGGTTTTTCTCCTGATTCACGCCGCGCCGGGCGATCCGACGCTGCTCCTGCTCGGCGAAGAGACCAACGCCGCCGAAGTCGCTAGGGCAAAAGAGCGCTGGGGCCTGGATCAACCGCTCTTTGTTCAATACCTCAAGTTTCTCAAGTCCGCCGCGGCGGGTGACTTCGGCAAGTCTTTCAAATACGCCGAGCCGGTGGCCCGCGTCATCAAGACACGCTTACCGGCGACCATTGAGCTGGCGATCTTCGCGATCATTATTGCGACTCTGCTGGCGATTCCCTTGGGCGTCTGGGCCGGGGCAAAGCCCAATTCTTGGGTTGACAATCTCGGCACGACCTTCGGCCTTTTCGGTATTAGCATGCCGAGTTTCTGGCTCGCTATCATGTTGATTCTTTTGCTCGCCGGCGTGCTGAATCTGCTTCCCACTTCCGGTCGCAGCACCTACGGCATCGCCGGGCCTGAGCAGAGCGGATTCTATATCTACGACAGCGTCATGCAGAGAAATTGGCAGGCGGTTTGGGACGCGCTGACGCATATTTTTCTGCCGGCCCTGGCGCTCGGCGTGAACATGCTCGGCATCTTGATGCGCGTCACCCGTTCAGCGATTTTGGAAGTGATGAACGAGGACTACGTCGTCACTGCGCGCGCCAAAGGATTGGCGGAAAACAAGGTGGTATGGCGCCATGTGACACGCAATGCGCTCATTCCGGTGATTACGGTCGTCGGCCTCGAGCTTGGCACGCTTTTGAGCGGTTCGATCATTGTCGAAACCGTATTCGCCTGGCCGGGCAGCGGTAGCTTGTTGATTACCGCGCTCAACGCGCGCGACTATCCGCTCGTTACCGGACTAGTGATGACTTACACCGTGGCGTTCGTGACGATTAACCTGATTATTGACGGACTCTATGCAGTCGTTGACCCTCGAATCCGCTACTGATACGCGTCCAACGGTTCGCACCAGCAAGCGGCCGCAGCTGCAGGTAAAGGCATTTACCGGCGGCGTAATCGTGCTAGCCTTTATCGCGATCGGAATTGCCGGACCCGGGCTCGCGCCGAGCGATCCAAACAAGCAGGAGCTCACGGCCATGATGAAAGCCCCGCAAGGTATCGGCTCGGCACATGTCCTCGGCACCGACAACTTGGGGCGAGATATTTTAAGCCGCGTGATTCACGGTTCTCGCGTGTCGCTACTGGTTGCTTTCGCTGTCGTCTTCGTCTCGGGTTTTGTTGGCATCACGCTCGGCGCGATCTCCGGTTACTTCGGCGGCAAGGTCGACTTTATAATTCAAAAACTAGTTGAAGTTGTCTGGGCCTTTCCACCGCTCTTGCTCGGCATCACGATCATGGCCTTTCTTGGCCAGAGTCTGTTCAACCTCATCTTGGCGCTGGTTGCCCAGCGCTGGATTCCCTATTGCCGCGTCGTTCGCGGGCAAACCTTGTCTCTCCGATCGCGCGATTTCGTCATCGCCGCGCGATGCCTTGGCGCCAGTCACGGCAAGATCATCACGCGCCATATTCTTCCCAACTTGATCCAGACTTCGCTGGTCATCGGCACCTTCGCCATGGCATCGTCGATCATCGCCGAAGCGAGCTTGAGCTTTCTCGGCGTCGGCGTGCCGCCCGAGATCCCCACTTGGGGCACGATGCTGGCCGATGCGCGCATCTATATCAGCACGGCTTGGTGGCTGCCGCTCTTTCCCGGACTCTGCATCTTCATCACCGTGCTCGGCATCAATCTCCTCGGTGACGCGTTGCGCGACCTCCTCGATCCGAGGCTCAAACGGGGCGGAACGGGAATACAGTAAAAGGATTGGAATGATGGAGTATTGAACTGTTGGGTTTCCAATCCCATTACTCCATCACTCCAGTACTCCAACCCTCTCTAGCCCTCACTCTCGTTTCGTTGATTCTCCTGCCGGCTCGTGTAGATTAAGAAAAATGCGCAGAACCAAAATCGTTTGCACCATTGGACCCGCCTCTTCATCCGACAAAATGCTCGAAGGACTGATCCGCGCCGGGATGAACGTTGCCCGGCTCAATTTCAGCCACGGCGACTACTCATTTCACCGGCGCGTCATTCGAAAAATTCGCCAACTGGAGCGTAAGCTCGACCAGCCAGTGGCGATTCTGCAGGACCTGCCGGGACCAAAGATTCGCATTGGGGCGGTGGCGGGAGACCGAATCAGATTACAAACGCGCCGGCCCTTCGTGCTCACGACCAGAAAGATTCTCGGCACCGAACTCGCTATATCCGTAAGTTTGCCAGGCCTCAGCCGCGTGGTTAAGAAAGGCGATCCGATCCTGCTCGGCGACGGCGAAATCGAGCTCGAAGCGCTGCAGGTCAGCAAGCACGAGGTCAAGTGCCGGATCATCGTCGGCGGTATCCTGGGTTCGCACAAAGGCATTCATTTTCCGCGCGGCAGTCTCAATATCCGCGCGCTGACCCACGACGACAAGAAAGATCTCGCATTCGGCATCGAAGAGAAAGTCGATATGGTTGCGCTCTCATTCGTGCGCAACAGTCAAGATATTCTTTACGCGCGGCGCGAGATGCAACAGATGCAACATCGCGGCGCGACGATTCCGATCATCGCCAAGATCGAAAAACACGAGGCGCTGGACCATCTCGACGGCATTCTCGAAAACGTCGACGGCATCATGGTTGCGCGCGGCGACCTGGGTCTGGAAATCGCCCAGGAGCGCATTCCCGCCATGCAGAAAATGATGATCCGCGCGGCCAATCATCTGGGCAAGCCGGTCATCACGGCGACGCAGATGCTGCGCTCGATGGTGTGGAATCCCCGTCCCACCCGCGCCGAGGTGGCGGATATCGCAAACGCTATCCTGGACGGCACTGACGCGCTCATGCTCTCCGAGGAAACCGCCGCAGGCGATTATCCTTTGGATGCAGTCAAGATTATGGCTCAGGTGGCCGAAGAAACTGAAAGGATTTTGGAACCGCGACAGCGCTTCACCGGCCTTGAAAAAACCGTCCCGGAGGCGATCAGCATAGGTGCAATCTCTCTGGCGCGCGACCTGCACGTCAAAGCATTTTTGATTCCCACTACGTCAGGCAGCACTGCGCGTCTGATTGCGCGCTACCGCCCGCAACAGCCGATTGTCGCCGTCAGCCCGGAGCCGCAAACGGTTAAGATGCTCTGCCTTGTCTGGGGGGTTTGTCCGGTTTCTATCAGAGGATTCAAAAGCACTGATGAAATGGTGCGCGCCGTGCAAAAGAAGGCCCTCGATCTGGGCGTGGTGAAATCGGGGGATCTCGTCGCAATAACCGCGGGGCTGCCGCTGCATCAAGCCGGCACCACCAACATGATCACTGTTAAGGTGATCGAATAGGGGCAGTGCTCGCCACCGCGGGCAGCTTGCTGAAAATGTCCGTAATGCTTCGAGAGGCTGATGTTTCGACAAGTCTCAGCAGAACAGAAGTTTCTCGATTAGTTCGAACCTCTCTCCGTTCGTCCTGAGCTCGTCGAAGGACTCCGAGACAATTTTTCAGTACCAACCTAGTGCAGTTTCGGCTTGTGTTTCGGAATGAAAATGTTTTCCAGCACGTAATCCGCCACACGCCGTCCCTGCGCAATGCCTTCGGTCTTATCGAACACCCAGTGAATGCCGAGATAAATTCGGCTCTGGCCGTTTTCTTCCTCGGCTTGGCTGAGCGATGTAAAGCTGCGCGGGCGCAACGGACGCACGTTGCCATCGTAATCGCGCGTGACGCCGTTCAATTCATCGGAGACGAAAGTAAAGGGGATGTTGTCGGTGCCGAAGAACTTGCGTAGCACTTGAAAGAGCGCGCCGCCGAAACCGGCATGTCCCGACGGATAGGCCGGAAACGGCGGCGTAAAGTTGGGACCGTTCAAGTTGCTCGCCGGCGCGCCGAGAGGTGAGAAGCTCACGTCGCCGGTGGTCGCGCTGTTGCCGTCACCCGCGCCCGTGGGGCCGGTGTCTACGTCGGATTCGCGAATGCCGGTGACCGGACGCCATAATTGGTATTCGTGAAAATATTTTGACTCCCAAATTGCGATAGCCGCGTCGGCCATCGCGACGTTGACTAACGCCAGCAGACGAGCGAGCTCGAAATGATTTGCGCCCATCTGCTCAGCGATTTGTACGGTGATCTGATTGTACAGCCGCGGCGGCGCACACAGGCTCGGTGTGCCGTCGTACGCCCAGTAGATGCCGATTTCCGTTTGCTCCGCGGTGCGCTCCGTCGACGTGATGATGCCGTCGCCGCCCAAACGCTTCACTTGATCGAAAGCGATCGCATAGGCGGTACTTGTTAGCTCGGGTGGCGGCGGCGCACGAAACTGATCGGCCGAATACATCACGAACGGTTTGAGGCCGCTCCAGAATGCGCCGAGCGCCAGGGGAAGCTCGCTGATCGGGTCCTGACGCCATTTTCCCGGTTGGTTGCTGGTGATGAAATCTATTCCGACGCGGGGTTCGGCATGCTGCGAGCCGTCGTTGGCGCGCAGGGTCAAGATCGCCACGGCCGCTCGATGACCGACGTCAATACCGTTGGCCTTGGGACGATTGTTAGGAAGCTTGGCCAGATCCGCCGTAAGCAGCGCGTCGAAACTCGTCGTCTGGGAGGGAAAAAGTGCCACGAGCGTGTCGTGAGCGGCCTGCGCAATCGCCGCTTGAAGTGACGCCTCGCCGGCGCTCGGCGCAAGACCGGTGTAGCTCTGATAGCCGCCGACAATGGCGTTCATCGCCTCGAAGATCGCGACGTGCACGATCGCCATTGCACGGCTGGAACGTCCCGGTCCGAATTGCTCGCCGAAAATTCGATTCTCTTCGGGAGAGACGGGAGTATGATCCAATCCGCTGGCATTGATCGCCATCTCGTTCCAGTGACGCACCCAACCGACGGGCGCGTTCGCCTGATGATTGGGATGCTTTGGCCCCGCGTCTGTCTGAGGACGGGCGCGGTACTTCGGTCCCCAAAAATCACCGTGGCCCGAGTCGGCGCTATACGCGGCGGAAAATGTCGCGACGGTCATAAAGGCTAACTGAAGAGCGAAGAGCCGGCACATTTTCATCGGACTCATGTGATATCCTCCTGGATCATTCTCGTGCTCTGATTAAAGTTCGTTGAAAAAGTCATTTTGCCTGTTCGTTGTCATGCTGGCGAAAGCCGGCATCCACCCCGGGGCGTATGCCATACGCCCCTACAAAGATTCCTGGACTCCGGGTCGTCTCAGCCTTAGGCTGATTTGACCGAATGATGTCCAAGTTATCCAACGGATTTCGGAAACACCACAGTAGCGCGATGAAGATGATTGCAATCGCCGCACCACAGACATGCTTCGCGAAGATTGAGGCAAATTGGTAAATACTGTTGAGATTTTGCTGGACAAATTTGTGAGGCAAACGGCCGAGCTTGAGTGCAGCGAGGCCCAAGTGTTAACTGTCCAACGCTTTTCCCATTACTCCAATACTCCATTGCCTCCTCGATCTCACACCTTGCAACGTCGGCGGGAATTGGGCTAGATAAAGCCACATAGCACAAATGGAGGTAAACGCCATGTCTGAGGCACTGAAGGCTTTCGAAGAGGAGCTCCAAAGCAAGAATTTCAAAGGCTACTGGCAGAACGTGCAGGGTGATGCTTACCGCGAGCCGGTGCCGTCTTTCGAATCTTGCCTCTGGAAAGGGAAGGACCTTTTCGCTGCGATGGATAAAGCCGGCGACGTCGTCGGATTGGACGTGTCGTTTCGGCGCGTGATTCAGCTGTGGAATCCATCGCTCAAAAACGGCACATCGCGCACACTGGTGTTAAATCTTCAACTGCTCAAACCCGGGGAAGACGCCTTATCGCACCGGCACATGGCCGGCGCGATACGATTTATCGTGAAGGGCCACGGCACCCGCCTCATCGTCGAAGGCGAATCTTTTGAGATCGGCGAAGGCGATTTTGTCACCACGCCCAGCTGGACTTGGCACGACCACGAGAACCGCGGCGAGCCGATGATGTGGCTCGATGGTCTCGACGCGCCGCTGGTCCGGCTATTGGAAACCGATTTCCACGAGCCCGATCCACGCAAGAAGCAGACAGTGACCAAGCCCGAAGGCTACACATTAGCGACAGTAGGTGCGCTGCGTCCTTCGTGGATAAAACAGAATTCGATTCAGCCACCCGCCTTCTGTTACAAATGGGCTGACACGGAAAATGCATTGAACAAAGTCGGCGAACAGCCGGGTGATCCCTACGACGGTATCGTGCTGGATTACACCAACCCGGTTACCGGTGGCCCGACACTGCCGACCATGGCTTGCCAGATTCACATGCTCCGTGCCGGCGAAAAAACCAAGAGTCATCGACATACAAGTTCGACCATCTATCATGTGTGGCGCGGCAGCGGCGTCAGCTACGTTGGCGATAAGCGTTACGAGTGGGAACAAGGAGATTCCTTCGTCGTCCCGCTGTGGAATTTTCATTGTCATGAGAACACGTCGAAAGATCCGGCGATATTTTTTGTGATGTCTGATAAGCCGCTGATGGATGCGATCGGCCACTATCGCGAAGACGCCAAGAATTAACCCCGTCGACGATCATATCATTGTAGGGGCACGGCATGCCGTGCCCTCCCCGCACGAGGAGCCACGAATCATGTTCACCCTTGACCGCAAACTCAGCCCAGATGAATTCATCACCACGTTCTTCGAAGCCACCCGGCAAGATCACCAACGCCCGCCGCATCCGTGGGAAGCGATCTTTCGCGAAGGCAAATGCAGCAAAGAACAATTGCAAGGCTGGGCCAAGGAGCGCTACTATTTCACGAAACAAGTACCGATCAAAGAGTACGCGATACTTTATAACTGTCCCCATGTCGAAGTACGCCGCATGTGGCTCCCCAAAGCGATCGAGGAGGAAGGCGAAGATCTGATCGGCAAGTCTCACAAGCCCCATCCCGAATATTGGCTGGATGTCTGCGTCGGTCTGGGAATGGATCGTGAGTCCGTGCGCCATTCCGAGCCGCTCTATGGCGTCAAGTTCGCCGTCGACAGCTTTGCCAACGCGGCCTTCAAGACCTCTTGGCTGCTCGGCGTCGCCGTCTCCGAGGGAGACGACACGGCCAAAGCGATGTCACGTGATCTCGACACGTTCCGCAAACACTATAAATGGGTCCCCGACGATGCCTTGACGTTTTACAAACTCCACGCCGACGTCGACGTCGAACACGGCGTGCTCAGAAAAGAGATCTTGAAAAAATACGCCGACACCAAAGAGCTGCAGGAGGCCTGCATCGAAGCTCAGCTGATGAAAAACAACATGCGTCGCGCTATGGCAGACTGCATTTACATGGCGTACGTCGTGCAGGGTCAGAAAGTCGACGCCACCAGCGCTGCCGCGTAGCATCAATTAACTAAATTATTTTTCCGAGACTGTCTTCCTCCTTCCCCCGTCGCCGGGGGAAGGAAGGGATAGGGGTGCTGCTCGCGTACTCAGGTTTCATGTCACTCCCGAGAGTAAGGACCATGCCCGCCCGCCAAGTTTTAATTTTCCCGTTGCTCGTCACTGCAGTCCTAGTTGCGACATTGCCACCCTTCGTCCACGCCGCCCCCATCCGCATCGCCTACAGCTCCATTAGCGGCGCGATGCTGCCACTCTGGGTCGCCAAAGATAAAAAACTATTCGACAAACACGGCGTCGACGTCGAGTTGACCTACATTCGCGGCGTCGCCATCGAAGCGCTGCTCGCCGGTGAAGTGCACTTCGTCCGCGCTTCACCGCCAGCCGTCGTGCGCTCGACGCTTCGCGGCGCCGACTTGGCCATCATCGCCAACACCATCAAAGTCGCGGTGTTTTCTCTGATGACCAAACCGGAGATTAGAAGAATCGAAGATCTCAAAGGTAGGAAGATCGGCGTCAGTAACCTAGGCGACTCGCCCGATCTGGTTTTGAGTCTGTTGCTCGAGCGCTGGGGATTTCAGCGGAATAAAGATCTCACCGTTTTAGCTATTCGAGGCGGCATGCCGGAATTGTTGATTTCCGTCGTGAAAGGTTTTGTCGATGGCGGTATGATTTCCGCTCCGAGCAATCTCCGCGGCATCAAGATGGGCCTGCGCGAGCTCGTCGACGCTGCCGATTACGGCATTCCTTACATCAACTCTCCGCTGAGCACGCGCCGATCTTTCATCAAATCGAACCGCGACACCGTCCTCCGCGTCCTGCGCGCCTACTATGAAGCGGTTCAAGAAACACGCAACGACAAAGATTCGGCGATCAAAGTCCTCGCCAAATACGTCCGCATCGACGACCCGGAGATCTTAGCGGAAGTCTACCGCATCTACGGTCAAAAACAGTTGCAGAAAACTATCGCGGTGGATTTAGAAAGTGTTAAAGGATTGCTAAAAGGTTTAGCCGGCGCCAACCCAATAAGCTTTGTCGACGCTTCTCTAGTACAAGATTTGGAACGGGAAGGATTCCCTCAAACTAGGACACGCTGAAACAGCGTAGATTACTCAAGTGTAAGTCAAGTTATTAGTTAGCCGCCGAGATCAAATACCGAGACAATCGTTATGAGCGCCGCTTACGTCCAACCTCAATGGAAATCCAGCCCGTCCACTTTTCTCCCTAGATTCGGCAGAAAAAAGTTCTCTGACCCCGTTTGCTGACCTGACCCCGTTTGCTGACCCCGTTTGCTTAATGCCTGCATTCCATACCTTAACGCCTCCCCTGATACTTCCTTGAGCCAATTACACATCTTCAAGGTGATGATTACGCCACCGCGTAATCGTATGCGGGCCCGGCTCGAATCGCCCGTTGTGATTCTCGCGGCTGAAACAACAAGCACCGCTGGCGCCTTCCAGCGTTACCCGAGATTCCAGATAATCGATAGCGCGTAACGGATCGCTCCCGGCAAAGTTTAACGCCGCCGCGCAATGTGCCATGCCATCCCAGCCAAAGGCATGATTCGCCGTCGGTATCTGCACGCCGTTGGCTGTCATCGCTTGGAAAAACTTCTGTTGCGCCGGCGTCTGATGGCCGTTTCGATGAAACATATCGACAAACCAGCACTCACCCGTATGATCGCCGAGCGACACCAAGAAACTCTCTCTCAAGAGCGAGCGGCCGAACAGGAGAGGAATATCCAGCGCGATGTTTCTGATCATCTGCGCAACCCGCAAAGCTTTTTGCTCGCTGGAAAAGATCACGTAAATCAAATCGGGCTTCCAGCCGCGTGGGAACTGAATGCCTTCCTCGAACAACACCGGCTGGGATCTCGCGTCCATCCCGCGGGTTTTTAACGCGCCCTCCATGCTAGAAGCGACACGGCTTTGGAACTCTGTCTGGTCATGGAGCAGAAGAACACGCCGTAGGTTATTTTTTTCGATGAGCGCTGCCACAGCGGCAGTCGTCTGGCGGGTCGGCAGTCCGATGTGAAATACCTGCCGGCGGCCCTGCCAAACCACAGGGTTATTGTTGGCAACGAAGCACAAGAGATTCATCTTTGCGGCCAATTCTCCAAGGCGAGTTGACTCCGGAACGTTGGTCGCCCCGATCACGGCCGAAACCTTGTCATCTCGCCAACGCGCTAGTTTTCTTTCGAGATCGGCGTCATCGCGCTGGAAAATTTCTTCCGTAACAACAATTTCTTCATTATTGACCCGCGTCTGCGCCCACAACCGGGCGCCAAGGGACTGATCGATCGGCGAAGGATCATCGCTTTCCGGCCGCAATAGAAGAATGCGCATAGTATCCAAAAGCCTCCTTCAGCGACCGAGCAGCTCTTTCAACCGGAGCCGGATTTTTTCTTTTTCCGTCACGGTAAATTGCCAATCGTAAGTGTCGAAGTATTTGATCCCTTCTTTTGGCCGTTCCTCGGCTGAGAGGAACGACTCGTCGGTATCCGTGCGCAAGGCCGCCCGGCCCTCGGCACGGGCATAAATCTCCAACCCCTCCTTTGAAACGATCCAATTCACAAAGACCCGCGCGGCGTTCGGGTGCGGCGCTTTGTTCATGAGAGTCAGCAACCAAGGCGAGCCGGTTAAAGCCGGCGGCATATCGGGAAACCCATAAACTTCCTTTAATGGGAATCCCTCTTTGATCATCTTGTCCACGTCCGAGCTTTGCGCGCCAAAGGAAATCGGGTAGGTTCCTCGCGCCAGCCAATCCGTGAGTTGGCGCCGCTCTCGCGTGAGGACCACCTTCTGACCAAGATAAAGTCTTTTGACAAAATCTTCCCCCATTTGGAGGTAGATCCGTGCCGCCGTGTTGCTGCCGCTTCCTGCGACCGTCGGGTCTTCGGTCGCGATCTTCCCGCGCCATTTGGTTTGCAGCAGGTCGGTGGCATTGGTTAATTCGCCTGACTTCACGTGCTCCGTGTTTATGTGTAGCAGGCCGGTGATGGTGCTATAGACCCGCAGTACGTAGCGTTCTTCCGGATCGATGAACCACGGTTTACCTCTCTTCCATTTTTTCTGATCCACCACTTCCGGAAGGATCAATGCCGGCTTGAGGGGATCGAGCATCTTCTCCGGGTAAAGAATATTTGCTACCGTCTGAATACCGGCGAGAAAAACATCGACGGTATTTATCCCCGCCCGCCGCTCGGTTCCTAACCGGTCGGCCAGTTGGCTCGACGACCCCGCCAAATGCTCCACGGTGATGCCATAGCGCGCTTTAAACTTAGCGGCGATCTCACGCATGACCGGGTCCGGCGAAGTCGCCACCACCAACTTGCCTTCTTTCTTCGCGCCTTCCAGCGCATCGGTCCATTCCTTTTCCCATCCCTTCGCCTGCCCATAGACCGAATGAGGTAAAATCAGTAGTGCAATCATCACCAACGTGCGAATCATTTCACGGCTCCTTGATCAGTGAGTCAGCTAGAAAGTCGAAATACTGTGGTCCGGTCCGCCGCAGTAGAGTCAAATCCCCACGCCCGGCTGCCTGACTCGACAGCCAATAGGACGACCATGTTCTCGTCGCCTTCCGGCGACTCGAGAGTCTGCTTAATCGAGATAGTGATGTTTTCGTTCCTTATGGAAGTACTCGGACATGAAGCTTACAGCCGCAAAGTTGATTTGCACTGCGGGTAACCTGAACAGCCCCAGAACTGCGAGCCGGTCTTGGCTCCCTTGCGTGCCGTGCGCAACACCATCGGCTTGCCGCAGACAGCACAGTTTGGCGCGGCAGGCAGTGTCTTTGATTTATCCGACCGATCGGTCGGATCCGACAGATCCGTCGGATGAGAGATCGCCTGCCTCCGCTTTTCCAACCGCGCCGCGGCAAGCCGCTCGCTGTAGCCGCCCTCTTCGACGAACTGCCGCTCCAGCCCGTGGATCTGGCGGTCGAGCAGATAGTTGGCCTGGTGAATCAAACAGATCATCGCGTTGGCAACTACCGCCGGCTCGCGGTGTTCGAGCCAGTGCGAGTAGTTTTTCTTGTGATCCGCCTGATCCGACCGATCAGTCTGATTCGTTTGATCCGTCCGATCTCTTCTTACCCCCACATCGCGCACCAGCCGCGCCTCTGGGGCGTCCTTCTCCCAATGCTTCAACTTCCGCTGGCGCAGAAAGTCTTCGTAGTCGAGCAGCAGCTCATCGAGGCTCGCGCGGGCAACGTTTACGAGCCGCAGCTCGGTCTGACTCGAAGTCGCCGACGCCCGGCTACCCTCGGCGATGTTCTGACGCCCGCTGCGCGCCGCCTGGACCATCTGATCATGCGTTCGCGACCGCTTATCGATGAACCGATCGCAGAAAGCGACCGTGCCGTCGTAGATGATCTCCGTTACCTGAAATGAGCGCAGCCTCCGGTAACCGCCGTGCGGCCGCAATGTGGAAGTATCACCGCTCATTACGCTACCGCGCCACGCGCAGTCACCTTATGTCTCGCGCTTCTCTTCTCCACTCAAATCCGCAGCGATTTCCGCAAATTGTGCGAGCGCGGCCTCCAGATCCTCCACAATTTCTGCAGCAATGATGTCGGGAGGGGGAAGATTCGCGGAGTCTTCAAGGGATTCGTCTTTGAGCCAGAAGATGTCGAGGTTGATTTTGTCGCGTTTGACGAGGTCGTCGTAGTTGAAGCACTTGAAGCGTTCGCTCTCGGTACGCTGGTGACGGTTCGCGGCGTGGTAGCAGGCGACAAAGTCGTCGAGATCGGAGCGCTTGAGTTGGTTTTCTTTGAGAGTGAAGTGCTTGTTGGTCCGAAAATCGTAGATCCAAAGCTTTTCGGTCCACGCTTTTTCCTGCGCGGGTTTGCGGTCGAAGAAGAGCACGTTGGCCTTCACGCCTTGCGCGTAGAAAATACCCGTCGGCAGGCGCAGCA
>VBKY01000706.1 GCA_005879255.1 Deltaproteobacteria bacterium | reverse complement strand
GCCAGCCGCTTTTCCGCTGGCCGACCACGACGAAACTCGACGAGAACCATGGTAACGGGCTCAAGGCCGTCGGAACCGAGGTGATAAAGATTGTCCTTGCCGAGTTCGGCGATCCCGACATTCGGTCGCCACAACTGCGTCTCCATCACTTCCGCGTACAGCTTGGAAAGCCGTGTCGCCAATTCGCGTTTTACCTCGACGGGATATGTCCCAGGTAAATCAAGGTGCACGTAAGGCATCGCGGTCCTTTCGTTGTTTACAGTCTCGTTTTTGCGAACACGTTTTGTTGCAGAGTGGTCCGTTTCATCCCAAAGTAATGGAAGCCACCAACTCCATGGTCTATTCGCGACTGTCAGGAATAGAAAAGTCGGTTTGCGGCTGTTTTCTAAAAGACCGGCGGAGCCTTCGGCCCCACCCTTTTTCACTTAGTTCTCTAACCGCTTCCTCAACTGCCATGCCGGCTCCCGTCTCTGCCATTCGATCTCATCTTGTCCCAGAGGATCATGATCACACGACCCAAAGTAGTCGATGATGTCGCCCGAGCTGGCATCCTTAAGCACCGGACGGTCCCAATCTAAGGTCTCCTCACGAATCGCGGGGAACGTCAGATGACAGTAACTACCTGGAATGAGCACCGTGTTGGAGATCACACCTTCAGCAGCCGCAAAACTGCTACCTGCTCCGATACCTCCAAACAGAAGTAGAGCTGCCAGAAATGATGTTGCGATCTTCATTGTGTTCACCTCCTTTCTGCTTTCTTTCATCCGCTAGATTTGCAAGTGTGTCGTGTTCGCCTATCAAAAGCGGATAAGCTTCGCATCTGGAGCTTCCAGTGTCTTTCTTTTGTTTTCCGTCTCCTAGTTGGGAACAGCAGCAACGCGTGGCTCGATCGCGCGGGCGATCGTCTCTTTGCTCACTGCGCCGATAATCCGGTCTTTTTCTTCTCCGTCTTGGAACAGAATCAGTGTCGGTATCGCGTCAACTCGATACCGCTGCACGACTGAAGGATTATCGTCAACGTTCAGCTTTACGACACGCGCAGTACCCGCATACTGCTCGGCTACCGCCTCGACGATTGGCGCAAGCGCCCGGCACGGCCCACACCACTCCGCCCAAAAGTCAACTAATACCGGCACCTCTGATTGCAGGACAACTTTCTGAAAATTTTTCTCGTTCACTTTATTGACATGCTCACTCATAATCGTTCTCCTCGTGTAATCTCTTCGACAATGCCTTTGTTCATGCACCCTTCTGCCACAAGCTCAGCTCCATGCTGATGCATCTCTGCCAAAAGAGCTTTTCCTTTATCATCAATAAATGTCACCGCGCATACCATGACTCTAACGGGTCGGTCAGAGTTGGCGACCTTTCGCCAACAGTCCTCCAGCTCCTGAACCCAAGCACCTGCAAGCCTCCCCTCAAGCTCGAAGATTGTCGTTGTCGCATCGGTTTGAGTGGTGATTTTCAACACGGCTTCACTCCTGACTCAGAGGCTCAACAGTGATCTCTAGGTTCCGAGCTTCATCGGCGCAAGCCGCGCATACGGCCATCTCCATGGCATCGGTGTAAACGCGGTATTTGGCCTCTTCGCCCCTTAAGCATCGCTCGCATTTCATTCTCGTGTCATTCAAGCGGGGGCCCGCGTGCAAATTTCCTTCTTTAGGCGATTTGTAATAGCAAACCGATGTCATAAGGCTCACCCGCTGAGTCGAATCGTGCCGTTTCATGGATGCCAGTCGACAACGAAAGATTGCAAAGAAGCGACCGCTCGTAAGGTTTTAAAAACTTTAAGTTTGTGAGAAAAAGGCTGCCGACATTTCAGCACTTGCCGAAGTATCGGCGACCACCAAGCCTATCCGGCGCGGTTTCTGTTGGGCATGTGACTTGCATCATAATAGCTACCAAGGTACATTTTGTATATGCAACGCAAAAGCTTCGGCAAGATGTCCTGCCCCATCGCGCGCAGCCTCGAGCGAGTCGGCGAGTGGTGGAGCATCCTGATTATTCGCGACGCCTTGCACGGGTTCACGCGCTTTGACGAATTCCAGAAGAGCCTGAACATCGCGCCCAACATATTGACCCGGCGTTTGAGCGCATTGGTCGATGCCGGTCTGTTTCAGCGCCGCCGCTACAGCGAACGGCCGCCGCGCTACGAATATATTCTCACCGAGAAGGGCCGCGATTTTCGCCCGGTCATCGTCGCGATGTTCGCCTGGGGCAACAGACACTTCGCTCCCGAGGGCGCGAGCGTATTGCTCGTCGACAAAAAGACTCAGAGGGCGGCAGATCCTGTGTTAGTTGATCGCAGGAGCGGAAGACCGCTCAGCGAGCGCGACTTTGTGTTTACCGCAGGCCCTGCCGCCAGCGAGCGCACCCGCCGCCGGTATGCGGTCATCAATAAATGTCACCGCGCATACCATGACTCTAACGGGTCGGTCAGAGTTGGCGACCTTTCGCCAACAGTCCTCCAGCTCCTGAACCCAAGCACCTGCAAGCCTCCCTTCAAGCTCGAAGATTGTCGTTGTCGCATCGGTTTGAGTGGTGATTTTCAACACGGCTTCACTCCTGACTCAGAGGCTCAACAGTGATTTCTAGGTTCCGAGCTTCATCGGCGCA
>VBKY01000705.1:830-3182 GCA_005879255.1 Deltaproteobacteria bacterium | reverse complement strand
CCAAAATCTAAAATCGTGGGGCGATTCCACCGAATGTGCTGGCGCGGGTGGATAAAGTGATCAAATGAATTTTGGATTTTAGATTTGTGATTTTGGATTGAGGAAAGCATGAGTAAAAAAATATTTCGCCTTGCTCTCTCCGTCACGCTCTTGACCATTAGCCTTCCAGCCGACGCGCAGCAACAGGCGAAGATACCTAAAATTGGAGAGCTCCTTTTCCGACCCGGTCCCACTTTAGGCGCCGGGCGCGAGGTGTTCCGGCGATCGCTCCGTGAACTCGGCTATGTTGAAGGAAAGAGCATAGCTTATGAGACGCGATCCGCGGAGGGTAAGCTCGACCGATTCCCCGTTCTCACTGATGAGTTGCTCCGTCTCAAGGTTGACTTACTCGCCGCATCCTCGACGGCTGAAGCCCTGGCTTTCAAAACGGCGACCAGGGCGATTCCCATCGTCTTTGTTGTCTCGAGCGATCCTGTTTCCGATGGGCTAGTCGATAGCCTGGCGCGGCCCGGAGGAAACATCACAGGAGTCACCACTATCGCGTCGGTATTGGCCGGCAAACGGCTAGAGCTACTCAGGGAAACCGTTCCCAATCTCCATCGTGTTGCGGTGCTCTGGAATCCACGCGATCCAGGCTCCACCCAACAATGGAAAGAAAGTCAGTTGGCAGGACAAGAACTGCGTTTGCAGCTTCATTCCATGGAGGTGAGCGGCGCCGACCGTTACGAGAGCGCGTTCAAAGAGGCAATGAAAGCGGGTAGCGGTGCTCTCGCCCAAATGGCGGGCTCGGTGGCCTCTGCTAACCGAAAACAGATCGCGGACCTGGCGGCAAAACATCGGCTGCCGGCGATATTCGAGCGGGAAGACTTTGTCGTCAGCGGTGGCTTAATTTCCTACGGACCTGACCGGGCCGAATCCTACCGGCGCGCAGCGGTAATGGTTGACAAGATTCTCAAGGGCACGAAGCCAGCCGACATACCAGTCGAGCAACCGACGAAGTTCGAATTGGTGATCAATCTGAAAGCCGCCAAGCAGATCGGTCTTACGATTCCGCAATCGGTTCTGTTTCGGGCGGATAGGGTCATTAAATAGCAGAGAGCAAGGAGCAGGGAGCAGGGTGCAAGAAAAACAGAGGGACAAAACTCATGAGAAAAAAAGCCATTGGGTTTGCGCTTAGCACTATGCTCCTTGCTCTTTGCTTTTCCGCCGAGGCGCAGCAGCCGACGAAAGTTCCTCGGATAGGATTTCTCGGGCCATCGGGTCGCGACGAACCTAGCATTGCGGCATTCCGGCAAGGGTTGCGAGAACTCGGTTACATCGAGGGGAAAAACATCTTCCTCGAAAATCGCTATCTTGAAGGTAAGTTGGACCGTATCCCGAGGCTTGTAGCCGAACTCGTGCAACTCAGGGTCGATGTACTTGTCCTTGTGAATACGCCAGCCATCCGCGCCGCCAAACAAGCGACCAGTACGATCCCCATTGTCATGCTGGTTGCTACGGATCCAGTCGCGACTGGGCTAATCGACAGCTTGGCGCGTCCAAGCGGGAATGTCACCGGGCTCACTAGACTCAGCCAAGAATTAAGCGGAAAACGATTGGAATTGCTTAGGGAAGTGGTCCCGACACCATCGCGCATCGGCGTTCTCATTAGTGCGGACTCTACAGCTCGGGGAATAAAAGAGTATCAGGCCGAGGTGAGCGCTCTAAATATATCCCTTCAATTCTTGGAGGTACGTGGTCCGACTCCCGATTTGGATAGCGTGTTTCGAGATGCGACCAAGGGGCGCGTGAACGCGCTTATCGTGGTAGGGAATACTCTGCTCTTAGGTTACCGCAAGCAGATTGCAGATCTTGCCATAAAAAACCGGCTACCTTCAATGTCTGATTCAAATGGCTTCGTAGAGGTCGGTTGCCTTATGTCCTATTCAGCCGACAATGCCGAGAGTTTCCGGCGCGCCGCCGTCTACGTAGACAAAATCTTGAAAGGCGCCAAGCCCGCAGATTTACCCGTCGAGCAGCCTACGAAATTCGAGTTCATCATCAATTTGAAAACCGCCAAGCAAATCGGTCTGACGATTCCGCAGTCCGTGCTGTTTCGGGCGGACAAGGTGATCAAATAATTTTGGATTGCCAATTTTGGATTTTGGATTGAGGGAGTCAAATACATGAACAGTATATCTCGGATTCGAATCTCCGATTCTCAATCCGGCAATCGAAAATCTAAAATCCAAAATCGAAAATCGGCTGGGCTTTCGGTCATCGCCTGCGTGTTCATGATGGCTGGGGCTGTGGCTCACGCGCAGCAGCCGACGAAAGTTCCTCGGATAGGATTTCTCGGGCCATCGGGTCGCG
>VBKY01000705.1:0-812 GCA_005879255.1 Deltaproteobacteria bacterium | reverse complement strand
GAGGCGTTCCGGCAAGGGCTGCGGGATCTCGGTTATATTGAGGGAAAAAACATATTGGTTGAGTATCGCTCCGCTGAGGGAAAGCAGGACCGTTACCCAAGCCTTGTGACCGAACTCATGCAACTCAAGGTCGATGTCTTTGTCTCCCCAGCTCCACAAGCGATCCTCGCAGCCAAGCAGGCGACCAAAACGATCCCCATTGTCATTGTGACTACTGAAGATCCAGTCGCGGCTGGGATAGTCGATAGCTTGGCGCGCCCAGGCGGAAATGTCACGGGACTCACCAGACTTACCCGAGAGTTAAGTGGAAAACGACTGGAATTGCTTAAAGAGGTGGTCCCGCGGATAACGCGCGTCGGAGTACTTTGGACCCAGGGGAGTACTGGTTTAAAAGATTATGAGGCTGCGGCGCGCGCTTTAAAGGTACAAATTCAATCCCTAGAAGTACGAGGCCCGAACCCTGATTTCGAAGGAGCATTTCAAGCTGTGGTCAAGGCGCACGTGAGCGCGCTCATTACGGTTAATAGTGCCTTTCTCTTACGTTACCCGAAGCGGATTGCGGACCTTGCCATAAAGAACCGACTGGCTTCAATGTACGAGCAACGTCAGTACGTAGAGGCCGGCGGCCTCGTGTCCTATGCAGCGAGCGATGCTGATAGTTTCCGGCGCGCGGCTGTTTTCGTCGATAAGATTCTCAATGGCGCTAAGCCTGCCGACCTTCCTGTGGAGCAGCCAACGAAGTTTGAGTTCGTGATCAATCTCAAGACCGCCAAGCAGATTGGTCTGACGATTCCGCCCAATGTGCTGGCGCG
>VBKY01000144.1 GCA_005879255.1 Deltaproteobacteria bacterium | reverse complement strand
AAGTGTGATCGCCGAACGAATGCTGCAATCCTTCCGGAAGCAAATTATACCATGTAAATGGGTGTTCCATTTATTCTACCGCGCCACTACGGTCGTTTTTCGCAAAACTTCCACAAGAATTGCGATGATCAACGTCGAGAAACCTAGGGCAAACGAGATCGCATCTAAATCAAATCGGAAGAAAAGCGTCGTTAAAAGACCCAGAAAAAGAATGATCTTTAGAACCAACAATCCCACACCAGCGCGTATTCGACCTTTGCCCGCCAGTGGCGTGAGCACCAAAGCTACGCCGTAGCTCAGCAAAAAAAAATTGATCCCCATAAAAACGCCGCCAAGTAGGAGCGCTTTGGGATCAACCCACCCCGTTTGTCTTAGGGTAACGAGCAGTGCGAACAGTATGAGCCCCTGCCACAGCTCAATTCGCAGTATCGTCTTTTTCGCTGCGGCTTCCATCTCGCTCGCGTGCAAAAAACTTAACCCACCTCACCAACCTCACGAAGGCACCGGCAAATGCGATCGCAGTCACCGCAATGAGGAACCAAGGAGAGGTGCCGAGATAATTATCCATGAAGTAGCCTACGATCAGGCCTCCCAAAATCGTGCCTGGCAGCTCGAAAGCAACTCCTAGGTACAGGCCTGCTCGGCGCAGGAAGTGAGTTTGATTGTTTTGCCGGCTATTGGGGCGATCCCCGACATTCCCCACTGCGGTGATTTTTTAACATGAAGGTCTGAGGGGGTCAACCTGTTGTTTCCCTTTTGGCCCAGTCGTCGAACGCGGCGATTGTTTCGTTTAAGTCGGAATTGGCATGGGCCAGCGAAACAAACATCGCTTCAAACGGCGCCGGCGGCAAATAAATTCCCCGCTTGAGCATACCATGAAAAAATCTGGAAAATTGCCGGCGATTGCATTTTCGCGCTTCATCCGCATTGATGACTTGATCGACGCCGAAGAATAACGTCATCATAGAGCCAAACCGGTTTATCGCAGCTCGAATACCGTAATTATTGATAATCGATCTGAACCCTTCTTCGAGTTTTTGTGCCTTATTCTCTAAGACTTCGTAAGTGCCGGGGCGGGCTAACAGGCTCAAAGTTGTCATCCCGGCCGTGACAGCGACGGGATTTCCGGAAAGCGTCCCCGCTTGATAAACCGGCCCGATCGGCGCGAGCAGATCCATTATTTCACGACGCCCGCCAAAAGCTGCTAATGGGAAGCCGCCGCCCAGTATTTTGCCCAAACAGGTGAGGTCGGGTTTAATATGAAACACTTGTTGGGCGCCGCCGAGCGCAACTCGGAAACCGGTGATGACTTCATCGAAGATGAGAAGGGACCCGCGTCGCTTTGTCATGTCGCGCAATTGTAAGAGAAAGTCGGCGTGCGGAGGAATGACACCCATGTTGCCGCATATCGGTTCGACAATCACGGCGGCTACATCTTTCGGATGACGCGCGAATAATCTTTGCACTGACATAATATCGTTGTATTTGGCTGATAAGGTTTCGCGCGCGAATCCGGCTGGAACGCCGGGGCTGTCAGGGAGCCCCAAGGTCGCCACACCGGAACCTGCTTTGACTAGGAGACCGTCTGAGTGGCCATGATAACAGCCGTCGAATTTAATTATTTTCATGCGCCGGGTAAATGCCCGAGCGAGCCTGAGCGCACTCATCGTTGCTTCGGTGCCCGAACTGACCAGTCGCAGCTTCTGAATCGACGGCATTCGTTGACACACGAATTCGCTTAGCTCGACCTCAGCCTCGGTCGGCGCCCCGAACGAGGTCCCCTTGGCGACGCAACGTTTCACGACGGAAATAATTTTGGCGTGGGCATGCCCTAAAATCAGCGGTCCCCACGACTCGACAAAATCGATGTAACTCTTGCCATCCGCGTCAAAGATGTGACTCCCTTTGCCACGAACAATAAACAGAGGATCGCCACCGACAGCTTTCCATGCGCGCACCGGGCTATTCACACCGCCTGGAATTCTCTTCAGCGCTCGACGAAAAATCCGCCTCGATCGTTTCACGGGCATGAGCGAGTGTTGCTAGCACCGCAGCAATAGGGTGTCAAGAAAATTAGCGACGCGCGAAAAAAAAGTTTTGAATATTTTTTCTTGCAAAGAAATTTGAAAAGGACTATTACAAATTCTTCCGAATCTCGCGCGTGTTATTTTCATTTTTTTTTGGACAGAATGAGGAAAATTTTTCCCCGCTGTAAGCGGTCAGTTTGTCTCTGCACTTGTTGCTAAAGCACGGTTGATGGTCCGGTCGTGTCGATTGCTATGTCGTTACTTCCGCTTACCCAAACAAAGTTGGCGTCTACAGAGTTATCCACAGCTGTGGATAACTCTGTGTGTAACTATTTTATCTTTTGTCGCAATTTTTCAATGATTTAGTGGTGTTATTATGCCTGAGTTGTGGAACCAAGCCATGATCGAAGTAAAAGAGCGGATTGGCAAACAAAATTACGAGACATGGATCAAGCCGATTCGTTTTGCCTCGAGGAGTAAGAGCGAGATCAACCTTGAGGTTCCCAATAAATTTTTCCGCGATTGGCTCACCGAGCATTATCTCATTCAAATCGAAGATGTCTTGAGTTTGTTGGCAAAGGATAGAATAAGAGTTGTTTTTGAAATCAATGAGAAACTCGAGAGCCGCTCAACTGTCGATAGAAACGTCAAAAAGGAAGAAAAGGAACGTGAAAGACCATCGCGAAACACCAACCTAATTCCGAAATACACGTTTGACAATTTCGTTATCGGCGCCAGCAACCAGTTTGCTCATGCCGCCTGCGTCGCTGTGGCAAACCAACCGGGCGATCATTACAACCCGCTTTTCATCTACGGCGGCGTCGGTCTCGGTAAGACTCACCTCGTCAATGCGATCGGCCACCACTCGATGACTCAACGCCCTAGCCTGAAAGTCGTCTACTTGAGTTCCGAATCTTTCATGAATGAGCTCATCGCCTCCCTGAGAAGAGACAAGATGGACGAATTCAAGAGAAAATTCAGGAACGTCGACATCTTGATCCTCGACGACGTCCAGTTCATCGCCGGCAAGGAAAGAACCCAAGAAGAGTTTTTCCACACCTTTAACTCCCTTTACGAGACTCACAAACAAATCGTCATCACTTCGGACAAGTTCCCCAAAGAGATCCCAGGACTCGAGGACCGCTTGAGAAATCGCTTTGAATGGGGCTTGATCGCCGATATTCAGCCGCCCGACATGGAAACCCGGGTCGCCATCTTACAAAAAAAGGCGGAAGTAGAAGGCGTGCAATTACCCCACGACGTGGCAATTTTTCTTGCATCCAATATCGACTCGAACGTGCGCGAGTTGGAAGGCTCGCTGACGCGCCTCGGGGCTTTTTCTTCATTGACTAAAGCAACCATCACGGTCGAGCTGACCAAGGAGCTGCTGCGCAATACCCTGAAGGGTGCCCAGAGAGAAATAACCGTTGAAAACATTCAAAAAACCATTTGTGACTATTTCAATATCAGGATGGGAGATCTGAAAGCAAAAAGGCGGACTCAGAACATCGCGCTACCGCGCCAGGTTGCCATGTACCTATGTCGCAAACACACGGAAACTTCTTTTCCCGGAATCGGCGACAAATTCGGCGGCCGCGATCACTCAACGGTGATTCACGCCTCGAAAACAATCGAACGTAAAATAAAAGAAGATCCGCACATGCAGAAAACCATTGAGAAGCTCGAAAGAAACCTGAACATACGAAAATAATTGTGAATAACCTGTGGTTAACTGTGAGCGTCGCTGTGCATGGCTGTGCATATAGCCGGTTGCCGGACCATATGCTGTGTTAAAGCGGCACAGACTGCAGGAATAAACCACAAGCTACGTTGCTGATTTTTCTCGCCAAAATACCTTCTCCGCTTTGTTCACAGGCCCTACTATTACTTCTTCAATTCTTATATATATAAAGAACTAAGAGTTACGCGGAGGAAATATGGAATTTAAAGCCAAGCGGGGGGATCTTCTCGCAACGCTTTATTGGACGCAGAGCATTGTGGAACGACGCAACACGATGCCAATTCTTGCCAATGTCTTATTAGAAGCGCAGAAAGGTTCGATCCGTATTACGGCGACCGATCTAGAAGTTGGGGTTAGAGGTGAAGTCGAAGGTGCCGTGGTAAAAGAAGGGACGGTAACCGTTAACGCGAAGAAGCTCTACGAAATCATTAGAGAAGCGCCGGATGATCAGGTTCAGCTCAAGCGTCTAGAAAACGACTGGGTGGAAATTCGCAGCGGAAAATCGATATTCAAAATTGTCGGCATGGAGGCGAAGGAATTTCCCCAGTTTCCAAAGTTCGACAGTAAATCTCTGTCAACGACGCCCGCTTCGACGATTCGCGAAATGATTGAGCGCACGATTTTTTCGGTTTCGACAGATGAGACACGCTACAGCTTAAACGGGGTATTTATTGAGCAAGGTGATGGCGGGACAGTTAGAATGGTAGCAACCGACGGTCATCGGCTCGCTTTCGAAGAGAAAGCCGTCGGTTCCCTGGGCCTTACAAAGGGCGTGATCCTACCTCGTAAAGGCTTATCGGAGCTAAAAAAATTGCTGGAAAGTGGCGACGAGGGCGTGGTCTCTTTGGGATTTAAGGATAACATGGGGCTGGTCACCAAAGATAAAATTGAGCTTTTCATGCGCCTGATCGACGGCGACTTTCCAGACTATACGAAAGTCATACCCAAAGGTAATCCGCATATCGCCAAGGTCGAACATGATGAATTACTGCAAGCCCTGCGGCGTGTATCAATTTTATCGAGCGAACGCTACAAGGGAATTAAAATGGAGTTTGCCGATGGCAGAGTCTCGATCTCAGCAAACAACCCAGACTTAGGGGAAGCGGTTGAAGAAATCGAGGCCGAATACAAGGGTAAGCCACTATCGATTGGTTTTAATGCTCGCTACCTTATCGATGTGTTGGCCGTGCTTGGGGGTGATGGAGAGATTGATATCGAACTTAAAGATGAGCTTAGCCCCGGGATTATTCGAAAAATCGGTGTTGAGAGCTATCTCTATGTGCTGATGCCGATGAGACTGTAATACTTGCCTAATACCAAGTTACATAATATGAGAAAAGACATAGAGCTAACTTTTGCCGTACTTCGTGTCGAGAGCATATTTTTCTTCCAAGCCGACAATCCCGTTAAACTCATTGAATGGCATCAGGCGATCCAAAATCTCTAAGGTCGACCCCTTGTGCCGTAGCGTACTGTAGACGTCGGTCAACGATTTAGCGACGGCATAGAGCGGCGCGAGCGGCCATACGATCAGATCAAAGCCTAGATCTTTTAGTTCTGTTGGTCCCATCAGGGGCGTTACCCCGCGTTCGAGCATATTTGCTACTAATGGACCCGGTACCTGTTTAGAAATCTCTTTCATTTCATCTTTAGATTCCGGTGCCTCGATGAATACCGCATCGGCGCCAGCTTGTTTAAAAGCAATCCCCCGAGTGATCGCCTCATTGAGCCCCAATGCTTGGCGCGAGTCAGTCCGGGCAACAATAAAAAAGTCGCTATCTCCTTTTGCCTCTACAGCCGCGGTCAATTTTTTGAGCTGCTCATCGAGAGCAATGACCTGTTTTCCTTTCATATGGCCGCAACGCTTAGGCCAGACTTGATCCTCGAGAAACATACCGGCCGCACCGGCGCGAATGAGATCTTGTACTGTTCGAATGACGTTGATGGCGTTGCCGTAACCGGTGTCGGCATCGACAATCACCGGGGTATCCACAACTGAACAGATTCTTCGCGCAGCACCCACTACTTCTGTCTGGGTCAGTAGGCCAAAGTCAGGTTCGCCCAAGAGCGTCGCCGAGACGCTATAACCGGTAATAAAAATGACTTCGAAGCCGGCGCGCGCGGCAATCTTTGCGCTTAAGGCGTCATAAACGCCAGGCATGATCAGCTGGCCATGTTCAACCAGGGCACGCCGTATAAGCTGCGCGTTCCTCATTACGCTTTGTCGCTATTTCGTCGACTTTTCCTATTCTATCTTCTTGGCCCACGCCCGAAACCGCTGCGTTGCGGGGTGAATTCTGGTTTCGGCGACGCCCGTAAAAGTCTTGCTGGCTTTAAACCAAGAATATCGTGGGCATAGCGGGACATGTCTAAGTGATCGCAACGCGCTTTGAGTTTCTGGCGAATTTGGTGGCGCCGCACCATGTCAGTCCTCGCGGCTTTCAAATCCTCGATGTCGAGCATTACGTCGGCCTCGTGACTACGTAGCTTGACGTGCACAGTGAACCGCGATCCCTGGCCCTCTTTTGCCGTGTAGTCGACCTTCTTATCAATGCTGCGAATGATATCTCTGAGCAGATTCTCTTCTTCTTGGAATACTCCCTTGCCAAACATGAACTCCTCCTTGGCCGATGTCATGAGTAACTGTGGACGTACTCAGCAGATGGGGGGAAATCTACGCCAATACTAAGGGAAGATCAACGTTAGCCAAGATGTGGCATCAAAAGCTTTCGGTGGCGGGGCGAATGTCGATCTCTTGTGACCAAGCAGTTCGTGGTTGTCGCAGGCAGGCGATGACCGCATCAGCGATGGCGCTGGGGGGGATGACCGTTTCCGCAGGCCGATTAGGCTCACGCTCTCTCAGCCTTGGCGTGTCGATTTGGCCGTCGACGATGACGTGAACAACATGAATTCCTTTAGGATGGAACTCTCGAGCCAAGGACTGGCTAAGCATCCGTAGACCCGCTTTACCGATTGCTAGAGGCGCATAGCCGGCGCGCCCGCGTAGCGCCGCGGTCGCGCCGGTAAGGGAGATAAAACCGTGGCCGACTTTGAGCATATCCGGGATCACCGCTTGGGCCAGATGAAGCGCTCCCATCACGTTGGCTTCGAACGACTGGCGGACTTGCTCGGGATCCAACTGCAAGATCGCGCCGCGCCCGTAACCGCTGGCATTGTGAGCGAGCGCGGTGATCGGCCCAAGAGATTTTCGAATCTGCGCGACCGCCGATAAGACACTTTGGCGATTGGTGACATCGGTCTGAACTGCCAGCGCTTTGCCGCCGCTGGATAGAATTTCTTCGGCGACCGGATTGTTTGATTCGGCGCGGCGCGACAGCAAACCGACGCCATAGCCTTGACGGGCAAAGGCGCGCCCGAGGGCTGCGCCGGTTCCCGGTCCGACACCAGCGATAATAGCGACTTCCATGGTTTACGAGTGCGCCTCCGTATTAATAAACAGTTCGCCGAGAGACATCTTTCTGCCCAGCAGGCCTTGTTCTTGGGAGTATTGCATCAGAGTCTCCAAGGCCTTCTTGTTGATTTCGCCCAGGCCATAGACCCAGGGATCCGAACCGAGGATTTCCTCCTGCTCTTCTTGAAAGTGACGGAACCACGCCAAAGGCACGATGCGCGGATTTTCCATGCGCTTGTACGCCGCTTTCTTCGACTCCTCAAAGGCCTGCATCAAATTGATCGGCACCCACGGATATTTGTCGACGATCTCTTGCTTGATTACGGCTGCGTGCATGATCGGGAAAATTCCCGTGTGTTTGTAATAGTCGATCTCCAGGTCGCGATAATTGGGAAACAAACGTGTGACTCGTTGGTCTTTGTCAAGAATCGGTTGAATCACCTCAGGGTGAATGAGTGCGTCCAGCTCGCCTTCCACGAGCATTTTCTCGACGCTTTTTCTCGGCGCTATGCGTTAAATTTTCAAATTGGCCGGCGGCGTCCAGTCGACTTCTTCTTCATCCTGCTTGAACCAATTGATACTGCGGTGCGGCACGCCGTGTTCATGCTTGAGAATACCGCGGATCCACAAATTGGCGGTTGCTTGAAAGTTGCGCAGGCCAACTTTTTTGCCGATCAAATCCGTCGGTGTGGTGATACCTTTAGCGGTGTTAATATAGATGAAGCCATGGCGGAAGCGGCGATGCAGGAAAACCGGAATGGCAATGAACGGCAGGCCCGTATACTTGGCCATTAAATAGTTCGACATGGATAGTTCGGCGACGTCGAACTCGCGATTGCGCAACATCCGCCAGTGCCTAATATCCGAGGTCATGTCGGTGAGGACGGAAAGCTCGATGCCGTCGGGCTTGACTGAACCTTCTTTTAAAGCGCGAATGCTTTCGTAATCGCCAACGGCTAACGTGAGGTAAATTCTCTTGCTCATGGGCGTTTATCTAGCATGGTTATCCAGCTATGCCAATTGCCGAATTGAATGAATTGACTCGCTGTGACGTCTTTGTTAATAGCCTGTGGACGCAAAAATCTTGAGGAGTGAAACTGATGAAAACAGGTAGCTTTGTCTTAAGTTTAATTGCTCTCGTCGCTTCTTCTGCAAGGCCGGCGGCAGCTCAAACACCGGTCCGCATCAACTGGACCGCCGTGACCGGCGCGCAGAGCGGCATGTTCATGGCAAAACAAGAAGGGCTCTTCAAGAAAAATGGTTTGGACGTCGAACTGATCCATATTCAGTCAAGCTCCAGGGGAATACAAGCAATTCTTGCCGGAGAAATTGCCTTTTCTTTCATGGACGGCTCCAATGCAGCCCAGGCGACTCTTAAGGGCGCGAACATAGTGCTCGTCGCCGGTGCGACCAACCGCCAGGTCTTTTCGCTGATGGCAAAACCGGAAATAAAGAAGATCACGGAATTGCGAGGCAAAAAAATCGGCATCACGCGGATCGGATCGTCGACTCATACCTCGGCTCTTTACGCGCTCGGCTCCGCCGGCCTTAAGCCCGCCGACGTTCAACTGCTGCCGCTGCTCGAAGTTCCCAATATCTTCACCGCATTGGCTGCAGGGCAGATCGAAGCCGGCGTGGTATCGCCGCCGACCAACGCGAGAGCGAAGAGAGCTGGATTTGTCGAGCTGATGAACATCGCCAAAGAAGGCCCGGAATTTGTTTCAGTCGCTGTCGGCACAAGCCGGGCATATGTGAAGGCTAACGAAGATATCGTTCGTCGCGTGGTTCGCTCTTACGCTGAAGGAGTTCAGATCTTCAAAACCAACAAAGCGGCGGGGCTGAAGATGATCCAGAATCAGCTCAAGGTGAAAGAGGTCGAGATTCAGGAGGATACTTACAATCAGTTTCGTGAGTATTTGGAATTCCCGCCCTACGTCAGCCGGAAAGCAATGGAAGCGGTATTGACTGATATTGCCGCGAACGACCCGGCCGCTAAAGGCGCAAAGCCGGACGACTTCATGGATATGCGCTTTGTTGCCGAGGTAGACAAGAAAGTTGGCGGTAAGTGACCAGCCCTTCGGTAAGAAGTCTGAGGTTTACTTCAGCATCAAGCCCGGCGAGTTGTAGCTCGGGCAAACTATTCGATATGTCTGCCCTCTAGGTCTGAGGGCGATCCGTTAGCTCGCGACGATTTTCCGTGACGGTCCCGGCGGTCGAGCGAAAGTATCTGGATGCGGGTTAACAAGATTCTATTTCTTTTGAGTGACGGATAAAACAACAATCAGCAAAAGTAAGAATTTGGGTTTTCCATGCCGACAAAGAAACCGAGGACGGGCACAGTCATCGCACAAACGATCGATGACGTCGGCTCGATCATTTTGTATTAGCCGCGGATTTCCCGTACGAGTACTACGCGCATATCCGCAATTACTCGTATCGGAGGAGTAGAGAAAATATCTTACAGAACGAGACGGCAGAGTGCATTCAACCAGTTTCGTATGGTCGAATACCTAGTTCGCACCAGCCCGGTTTGTAAGAACTCTTGTTAGGAGATGATTGAGCGAGAAGATCAGAAGAGGGCGGCAGATCAGCCGGCGACAAGCTCACATCAATCCAGTTAACGGGAAAGCATGGAAAAAGCGAGGCCGCAGAGCCCTACTCAGAAAAAGCGAACGACAAACCCCGAGATTATACTCAAGTAGGTGAGCCAGAAAACAAGAAATTGCCAGTTAATCGTTTCCAACCGAGAAGTAGATCTGGACTTAGAGATTGTTGCGACTATTTCCATCTGGTTTCTCCCTTCGATCGTAAAGCTAAATTGCAACAGGTATGCCACATGGGTTTCGGGATAATCTGAGGTAAGAAGCGCCAATTAAATAGGTTACCGCCACGACAACGATTCACAAATAGGTGCGGTAGCGCAGCCGAATGCTGAAAAATGGCATCCTGTTTGTCACGCCGTTAACACATGCGCCGTCATGGATTTGACACGATAACTAGCCGATCCGTTTCGCAAAGACAGTCCTTAGAGCTACGGAGGCTGACAAGAGTTCGAAACTTGGTTAACGCGCCGGCAAAAGATAGCCCGAAGCGCATCGAACCGAGTAGAGCTCAATCTCAATGGTATGGAAATTAGAAAAGGGAGAGCTGCTTGGGCGTGTCGTCGAAGACAGAACGGCCGTCCAGCGAGCGAGAGATCGCGTTTTCGTGGGCAATGACCGCATCGAAGTTGGCTTCGGGTTTGATCTGGGTTTCGACTGCGTGAACGAAGCGGTCGAGGCGGCGGAAGCCGTAGAGTTTGTCCTTGTCGCCGAGCTTGGCTTTATCCAATGAGGTCCGGAGGCAGTTAAGAGTTTCGTCGTAAGTCTTCAACGGGATCGGAAATGGATGGCGATCCTTGCCGCCATGTGCGAAGGAAAAACGCGCGGGATCGGAGAAATGGCTCGGTGCGCCGTGGACAACTTCGGCAATCAAAGCAAGCGACTGAAGAGTGCGCGGACCGAGATTCTCCAAAAGCAGCAGTTCGGCGAACTGGTGAAGATCGCGTTCGTACGCGACGGCGAGCACGGCTCCGAGACGCTTCAGGTCGATGTTCTCGGCGCGGACCTCATGATGGTCCGGCATGCGGAGGTAGCGCGCGGCGCGGAGCGTGGTCTCCGGTTTTTCATGAGCGATGTCGAGCAGGGCGGTTTGTGCGGGCTGCGCGTGAGCGTCCACGAGATTCATGATCGTGCCCTGGTTCTCGCCGACTATGCCGGTGTGTGGTTCGGCGACGAAGTCGCGCACCGACGCGGAGTGCCAGTGGTAGCGGCGAGCCATCCCGCTCCGATCGTTCAATCCCTGCTGTACCACGGCCCACTCGCCGTTCGAGCTCACAACGAAGCTATGGAGATAGATCTGAAAGCCGTCGGCGATCGCATTGTTGTCGACCCTCGCGGTGAGCCTACTGGTGTGGACCAAGGCTTCGCCATCGAAGCCGCGACGCTCGGCGATCGATCGCAATTCCTGCGGCGTGTTTCGTGAGAACCTGCCGCGTCCGCCGCAAATGTAAATGCCGAGCTCGTCAGCGCGTGGCGCTAGGCCTCGCTTCAGGGCTCCCATGACGGATGTGGTGATGCCCGAAGAGTGCCAGTCCATTCCCATCACCGTGCCCAGCGCCTGGAACCAGAAGGGATCGCTCAGGCGCGAGAGGAAGACCGAAGCGCCGTAGTCTTGGACGATGGCTTCGGTGATGGCCGTGCCCAGTTTGGTCATCCGTTCCGCAAGCCATTGCGGGACGCGACCGCCGTGAAGCGGAAGATCTGCGACGCCGGAGCGTTTCATGCGGCAAATTATCTCGACCGTTCGCTCTATCGGTACAGGTTGTCAATGAAACCGCTATCGTCCAACTCTCTCAAATAATGCGTATTCCACATGACCAGAGGGTTTAAGTCCGCGATCTCCGGTTTGAGCCGCGCCGCCAGGGCAAACACGTTGTTGATGGCTTCCGTTGTCGGGTAGAGCTTGCGTTCCAAGAAACTCGACCATGAATCGTAGAGCGCGTCCGCTTCCCCATCGTTGTGCAAGCCAAGAATAGTTGACTCCTTCATGATGTGCTTGGTCTTTTCCGGTTGGGTGAGAAAGAAATGAACCGCCTCGACGGTTCCGCGTATCAAGAGGCGCGTCTCCTCTTCATGGCTCTTGACCCACGCCATAGTCGTCGTCAAGGTGACACCGCGGATCATCGGCATCGGCCGCACGGTGATTTCCTGCGCTCCTTCTCTGAGGGCACGTAGATTGTGCGGCAGGTCGACAAAAGCCGCATCGAACTCGCCGGCGAGGACGCCTTTACAGCGCTTGTCCGTCGATGCGTGCGTTTCCACGAAATTGTAGTCTCCCTTGTCCAAATCCAATCCTTCCTGGCGCATAAAGAGCCACACGTTGAGGCCGGCGTGGGAGTTCTTCGAATCGACGGCGATCTGTTTTCCTCTGAGATCTTGCACGCTCTTGATCGCGTCGGTCACGATGAGATGGTTTTCCGTCCAACGGTTACCGAGCTGGGCCAGGTGAACAAAATCCTCACGGTTTTTCGCCCGGCGAGCGTAGAGATTGTGGTGGTTGCCCGAAATCAAATCCACATGGCCATTTTTCAGCGCCTCAACGGCCCTTTCGCGGCCCAGCTCCGGGCTCGTGTTGACGCGGAGGTCGTGGTTTTCCCATATTCCCGCCCGCTCGGCCAGTACCCAAAATGGGGCATGAGATTCAGATCGGTAGATAATTTTTAGTTCGCGCATGATAGTCCTCCGTATTTCAGTTGCTGATCGAAATAGCTGCATCCGTACTACTTTAAGAAGGTTCACACAATGGTCCGTTGATCGCTATGCCCCCTCACCCGCGCCCTCTCCCCCCACGAAACGTGGTGGAGAGGGAATATTTTGGTTGGCTTCTTGTCCACTGCAGTTTAAACTTTCCTGATAATCACCAATCACTTGAAACCTATCATTCCCAAGGTGGGAAAATGGATAAGTTTGTAAACTCCCCCCGGCAAAACACTCAGCTGATACAAAGAGTAGTCATGGGCATATTGGGTGCGCGCATTGACGCCGTCTACCGGGACAATAACCTCGTAGCGATGGATTCGCGCTGCGGCGGTCGCCGTATAGAGAACCGCCACGTTGGTCGCAGAGCCGGTGATAATCACAGTCTTGATTCCTCTTGGCTCTAATATACGCTGCAGGCCTTCTTCGGTGAATTTATCGAAGCCGTCGGGATAAATAACCGGCTCGTTCTCCCTGCGCTGAAGCGGGCGCGCGACTTTCTCCATGGGCGTCCCGCGCTGTGATGCGGAGACCGAGAAAACGACCAAGATCCCGGCGGCGCGGGCCTTTTCGAGAAACCCCGCCACGCCCGGCAGCAACGCATGACAGGTCAGCTTCGGGTCTTCGCAGCGGGCGCTCAAGTCGAGAACCAATATCGCCGTTGTTCGGCGATCCACCTCGATCCGCATGGGCTCGGGGTTTTTTGGCGCTTGCTCTTTGGCTTCCTTGCCGTCCTTCTTTTCTTCGATCAGATCGGTGTCGAGCAGAACGCCGCAGGACGGACAGGTATTCTGTTGCAAAACGTATTTGCCGCTGGCCTCGCTCATTAAAGGCCCTGCGGCAGTCGGCGGCAATAATCGAACTCGGGAAGCCGGCTTCCAGTCTTCGCCGGCGCGGCAAAAAACGTGCTGGCACTTCGCGCAGCGAATCTCGGCGCCCTGCGGTCCGGTGAAGAGTTCCAGATTTTCTCTGAGCAGGTAGCTCATGGTCGCATTTGACTGGGTGAAAAGTTTGACTCGTGCTTCGACGAAGGCTCGGCACGAATGGAAATTGGCATCTGATATCGGCTGTCTTTCAATCTGATCCCAGTCGCGCCTCTCTCATGGATTTCCTCAGCCGCTCGGTAGCCTCGATATCGATCTTGTCGCCATAGATTATGACTCCATAGATCTCGCGGGCCGCCTCGGTCGAGACCAATCCCAGCACGATATCCTTCAGCACCATCTCGGCATCTCTCTCCAGCGGGTCTCCATAACCGCCGCCGCTGGATTGACGGGTATACAGCACGTCGTTTTCCGTGACTTCAAAGTTGCAGTACGGCAACGCATTCATTTGACCGCCCAGGTCCTGCATGCGATCCAAGGCGGCGCCTTCAGCGATGAGTTCGCGCAGTCTCGTGCCCTTGGACAACTCGACCACGGCGGGCGCGCCAGGATACCCACCGAAAACCCCTTGTCCCGAATTCTTAAGCCCCACCACTCCGTAAGCGACGCCTTTAATTTTCCGTTCAGGCGCGTCGTTGATAACGAAAGCGGTCTCAACGCCGACTCCGCCGCGGAACTTGCCGGCCCCGGCGCTGTCCCTCGCGTGGCGCCGAAACAAATAGAGAACGGGAAAATTTCTTTCGATCCATTCTACGTTAGGACAGCTCTTGGTGCCGCCTCCCGAGTCCACCCCGTCCTGGAAAGATCTCGCGCCGCCGCCGTCTACAGGAGTCTGCGAAAGATTCGAGACGTAATAAGTGCCGTACTGGTTGATGCCGGCATGGCGAATATTTCGCCGGCCCACCGTCATGGCCATCACTTCGCTCTTCCACCGTTGGTGGGTAGCCAGCGCCTGCATCAAAGTCGAGCTCGCGGCGTATAGAACGATCTTTGCGCCCGAGGTGGTATTCATGGAAACCGGCGCGGGCGGCTGGGGATTTACGATAGTTCCCTTGGGCGCGATGACTTCGATGGGGCGAAAAATGCCGTGGTTTTTCGGCAGGTCGTAAGCCAATGTCGACAGCACTGCACTGAAGCAAACGCCGAACGTGGCGTGATAGGGAAGATTGATGCCCTTGCTCGCTTGCGGGTCGCTGCCGGTAAAATCGAAGATCAGACGGTCGCCGATTTTACGCAAGACGAGATTGACCTTCCAACTCTCATCGGCCTCGATGGCGCTGGTTTCTTTCCAGACGCCGTCGGGAATTTCCGCGATGCGCTTTCTCAGGACGTCCTCCGCATGCTGGATCATCTTTTTGGTGACGGCGTCGATCAACTCGGGGCCATACTGCGAGAACATTTCCTGGACACGCGATTTTGCCACGTTGTTGGCGGCGATCTCACACTTGAGATCGAGACCGACCATGGTCGGTTGCCGCGTCATATTGATGATCATCTCAAAGAGGTCTTTCCTGAATGTCCCGCCTTCGATCAGCTTGATCCCTGCGATTCTGATGCCTTCATGGAAAATCTCCGTGGCTCCGGGCGAATTGCCGCCCGGCGACAAAGCGCCGATATCCATGACGTGAACAAAAGTCGCGCTCCACGCAACCAAACGGTCGTGGTAATGAATCGGCGAGATCATGAAAAGGTCCGACTGGTGCACCGCGGCGACGTACGGGTCGTTGAGCAAGAACACGTCGTCCGGAGCGACGCCGTCGTTGCCGAAGCGCTCCAGGATCTTTTTCACCGCGAATCCGCCGCACGCCATATGCATGCCGATGGATTCTCCGGCCGACAGGATCTCGCCGTCGGCGCGGTAAAGCGCGGCCATATAATCCTTCTGCTGCGTGGTGTTGACGGTGCCGCCGACGCGCTCGAGGGTCGTGCCCATCTCCTTGGCGATCTGATACAGCCGATGGGACAAGATCTCGAACGTGATCGGGTCCACACTTCCCGAGGGTAAAGCCAAGCGGCCTCCTTACGTTTCCACGTCGATCCTGATGTTTCTGAACTCGTCCATGAACGCGCGATTGTTCGGATTGACGACGATCGTCGTAACCGGAGTCTCGATGATAGCGGGCCCCGCCAGCGCGTTACCGGGCTTCATCTTGATAAAATCGTAGATTGCCGTGTCCACCGCGTGCCGATATTCCTCGAAGTAAACCGCCCTGCGGGATTTGACGGCGCTCGTCGAATCTTTGCCGTCAAGCGAAATCCTCGCGATGTTGGGTTTTTTCAGGCGCCCTCGCGCGGTCAGCCTGAACGTCATGACTTCCATGCCGGCTTCACGATAACCGGATCCCTGGCCGTAGGATTTTTCGTAGAGCTCGTGAAAATCGTCGTACAATTTCTCAAGGTCCTGTTGCTGAATGTCGCCGCTGCCGGGAGGCATGGAGAGGGTCAGCTCGTGCACCTGGTAGCGGTAGCGCATATCCAGACTGCGGACGATTTCGATCTCCGCTGGTTTGAATCCGCGAGCTTCGAGATCGCTGCGCGCCTGCGCGATCAAGACGGCAAAATTCTCCTGCAGCCGATTGAGATCGAACGGCGCGATCAGGTGGTCCGATCGGCCGTATTCATACAGGACATCGGTGCTGATGAGACCCGTAGCGCCGTGAACAGATGCGGTCAGAGGAATCACGACCTGCTTGATGCCGAGATCTTCGGTGTACCTGGCGGCGTGCACCGGCCCGGCGCCGCCGAAAGCGAAGAGCACGAACTTTCGTGGATCATGCCCGCGCTCGACGGTCGCCTTGCGGATGAGATCGCTCATGTGCGCGTTGGCGATCCGATAAATTCCGCCCGCCGCTTCGATGGTGTTCATACCCAGGGGAGCCGCGATCTTTTCAGAGACCGCGGGCTCCGCGGCTTCTTTGTTGAGGCGGATCTTACCTCCGAGAAAATAATTTTCATTCAGATAGCCCAGGACGAGATCGGCGTCAGAAACCGTAGGCTCGCTGCCGCCCCCCTGGTAGCACACCGGCCCCGGGCTGGCGCCCGCGCCCTGAGGGCCGACCTTGAGGAACCCGGTTTCCGGGTCGATCCAGGCGATGCTGCCTCCTCCCGCTCCGATCGACTCGACCCAGATCTTGGTCGATAAAATCCTGTGGCGCTGGATGACCGGATTATAGTCCTTCTCGATTTTTCCGTCATGAATGACGCTGACTTTGAACGTGGTTCCGCCCATATCCGTCGCCAGGACGTTTTCTTCGCCGATCAGCCCACCGAGGTATTGGCTGCCGACGACGCCGGCGGCCGGCCCGGATTCGATCGTGCCGACGGCGTTGGCGCAGGTCGCGCTCACGTTCAGTACCCCGCCGTATGCCTGCATAATCAATGGCTCGCCGCGAAGATTTTTTGCGCGCAGCATCCGCTCGAGGTTATTTAGATAAGCCGAGATGCGCGGGCCGATGTACGCGTTGAACACGGTCGTGGCGGTGCGCTCGTATTCGCCCAGGAAAGGAGCGACCTCGCTGGACAAGCTCACGTACAGGGTCGGGTATTTCTGTTTAAGCTGTTCGGCGACCTTCTTCTCGTGACTGCCGTTGGCGATCGACCAGAGGAGGCATACGGCCGCGGACTCCACGCCTTTGCTCGACAGGGCTTCGAGCGCCTGCTCGATGTCGGCTGTCTTCAGTGGAATCAAAACGCTTCCTTTGTAATCGATCCTCTCGGTCAGTTCTTCGATGAGAGTTCCGGGCACGATGGGCTCGGGCTTGACCAGCGCGGACGTGTGAGCCGCTTCCTCTTCGGTGAGGCCTTCGGCCGTCATGCCCCGCATCATCAGAATGGCGTCGCCGAAGCCCCGGGTGGTGATGAGTCCGGTCTTGGCCCCCGAGCGCGTGATCAGTGTGTTGTCGCCGCACAAAACCTGGGGTTGAAGAGCGAAGACGAGTTGATCAGGTGTGCCAGATTTTTCTTTCACGCGTGCACGATCGGCGTCGCGGACTGCGTCCAGGGCGCCGACGGAAAAATCCCGCGGCGTCGACAGGGCCTTGCCGACGTCGAGAAAGCCTTGCTCGTCGAGAACCACGCAGTCGGTAAATGTCCCGCCGATATCGACGCCAATCGTGTAATCCATTTTGCAATGACGACGCACCCTTGCCGCGCCGAACCGATTTTTATAGCACACGAGCAGCTGAGTTTGAAAACGACCATTGTCGTCCGAACGAAGTGAAGGATCTCTGCCAAAACGACCCGAAGCAGCGCGGTTGACAATCTGCGATCACCTGCGATACCGGTCCCAGATGACTTCCACGCCGACAAATTCTCGCAGGGTGTTCGGCTATCGCTGGTTCCTACTCATTGTCTGGCTCGTGTTGCAGCCGAGCCCCGCTGCAAGCAATTCGCAAACTCTCCTCACCGAGCTGAACCGGTTGAGTCCCGTGGAACGCGAAAAAAAGCTGATCGAAGGCGCGAAGAAAGAAGGCGGCGTCTTGGTCTATTCGAGCGAAAACGTCACCCTGCTGCAAAGATATGAAGCGGCATTTGCAAAGCGCTATCCTTTTGTTAAAGCGGAATACTGGCGCGCCGGCGGCGATCGAGTCGGGACGCGCGTGCTTGCCGAGTCCCGTGCCGGAAAGTTGCAAGCCGATCTCGTAGGGCTAGCATTCGACGTCGCCAACGAGATCAAAGGCGCCGGCGTTCTCGCCCGCTATCTGCCTCCGGAGCGCAAAGCGTACGCCGACGCGTTCAAGGACGCCGAGGGATATTTTACGCCGACGCACCTGATCCACGCCGTCATCGGTTACAATTCCAAGCTGGTGAGCCCGCGCGAGGCGCCGAAAGATTATCCCGATCTTCTCAGTCCGTTCTGGAGAGGAACGCTGACAATCGATACGGAACCGTCGCGAGCTCTCATTGGATGGCTCAAAGCCTGGGGCGAGGAAAAAACGCGCAGATATCTCGACGGGCTAGCGCGAAACGGGGTGACGGTCACCCGCGGTCATACACTTCAGACGCAGCTCCTGTGCGCCGGCGAATACAAGGTCGGCATTGAGCTTTACTTGTACACGGCGGCGCAGATGCAACGCACGGGATGTCCGATCAATATTGTTTATCCCAATCCCACCACCGTTGCGTCCGCCCAGTCGTGGGCCATTCCGCTTGCCGCTCCACGCCCGCACGCTGCCGCGCTCTTGCTGGATTTTGTTTTGAGCGCCGAGGGTGCCGAACTGGTAGCAGACAACGGCCGGATACCGGCGCGCGCCGGCGTAAAACCCAAGTTTGAGACGCTCAATCAACTGGCGAGTGGAGCGGTGCCCATCCAGGTGCTTACATCGGAAGACGCCCAGCGCCTGCGCGCAACCGCAGACAAGCTGTTCAAAGATATCGTGCTTCGACGATGACATTCGCTCATTTCATTTTCCCGATCTTACATCAGCCGGCGATGAAAACCTGGCGTCTCTGCCTCTTTGCATTCTTTTTGCTGGCTCCAAACATCGCCGGTGCCGGCAACGAAGAGCTCTTAATGAAAATTCAATCCCTCTCGGGTCGCGCGCGAGAGGAATTTCTCGTGGCCGGCGCCAAGAGAGAAGGCGAAGTGGCGGACTACACTTCGACCAATCACCAGATGAGCGGGCCCTTAGTCAAACTCTTCGAAAAAAAATATCCTTTCATCTCGGTAAAACTGGCGCGCATCGGCGGCAGTAAGATCATTCAAAGAGCCGAGACCGAAGCTAAGGCGGGACTCCACGCCGTGGATGTCATTGGAACGGGCGAGCTGGGTATCGTAAGCCTTGTCGATCGCGGAGTGATGGCAAAATACGTCTCTCCCATGCGGGAGAACCTTCGGGAAGGATTCGCCGACAAAGAAGGTTTGTGGACGGTCCAACACGCGACATTACTCTTCGCCGCCTACAACAGAAGACTCGTTAAAGCGGATGAAGTCCCGAGAAGCTGGGAAGATTTTTTGGACCCCAAATGGAAGGGCAAGCTGTCCCTGGACACGGAAGCCTTCGAATGGATGGGATTTTTGCTCAAGCATATGGGAGAGCAGAGGGCTCTGAGATACTTCGAAAGACTGACCAAACAGGATGTCAAATTTCTCAGAGGCCGTTCTCTCCAACTGCAACTCCTGGCAGCCGGCGAATTCCCGATCACGATGGTTTCCAATGCCAATCTCATTCTCGATCTCAAGAAGGCCGGCGCGCCCATCGAACCGATTCGGATTTCGCCTGTTCTTCTACGACCGAGCTTGCTATTGCTCGCCGCCAACGCTCCCCACCCTCATGCCGCTATGCTCTATCTGGACTTCTTGTTGTCGAAAGACGGCCAAAACCTGCTGGCAAGCAGCGGGCGTCTTCCGGCCCGAACAGACGTCCAGACGGAAGACGATGAACTGCACCAGGGACTGAAATTCTTTATGCCGAACCCTCTGGAAACCGGCCTGAATTACAAGAAACTGTCGGTTTTATTTGAAAAGACGCTTCTAAAATAGCTGGGGCAAACTCACACGAACTCCGCGCGCTCCGTGCCTCCGCAGTAAGATCTCCGAATCGGATTGAACGTCTTGAACCACCGACCGTTCCGGCCGTGCGCTCAATACGCTGAAACTTGTTTTTCTACTATGCCTACTGCCTGTTGCCCAATGCCTCCGTCATCCGCACCTGAGTAGAGAGGTGGTAACGCAAGCCGTCGATCTCGTAATCCAGCTCGCCGAAAAACGCGAGATGGCCTTTGTCCGGCGGCGGCATCTCGGCGACAATTCTCCCGTCCGTCAGGCTCACTTTATGCTCGCTCCAACCAGCAGTGCGGAAATCCATCGTCGGTGTCTGCGCGATCCAAAGCCTCGCGCCTGTAGGCGCGGGCGTCGCAGCGATGGACAGACGCAGGTTGCCGTTCACGGTTTCATGTTTCCAGCTCAACTTCGGCATGGATGTGCCAGTGATTTGATGGCGTGAGAAAGCGGCAAGGCCGTTGATAAGGTCGTTCAACTGATCCGGTTGAGGCCGGTCTTGCCGTCTCAGGTTATGGCCGGCGTTGGGAACATAAAGCACCCATTTGTCGGCCGGGATTCCGTCCCAATAAAGATTGAGAGCGTCCGTGGCCCAGTAAAAATCATTGGTTCCATTGACGATCAACTTAGGCATGGTCAACCTGTCGCGGTACGCCCAGGGATCGACCATGCTCAAGAGGCGCTCACCTTCGGGTGTTTCCGGTATCGGTAGCAGTCCTCGGTTGCTGTAGGGCGTAAGCCGGGAGCTATAGTCGCCAAACGCTTGGAGCTGCCGCGGCATCTGCGCACGCATGTTGAGCGTATCGATGACCACCGGGGCAATCGCTTTGATCCGCTGGTCAACGGCAGCAGTGAGCCACGTTGTCCAACCGCGCTTCGACGCGCCCGCGACGATGAACTTATCGATCGGTTCGCTCCATTCTTTCTTGCCGAACGCCTGCAGAACGTCCATGGCCTTGACGACGCTCTTCACCATTGGAAAGAGCAGCGGCCAGTTTTCATCCTTGGTTTTGAGATAACGGACAAATGTCTCGGCGATCAGGTCGTCTTCGCGCAGGTTACCCTCGAGTAACGGCTGATTCGGAACATGATAGAGAAAAGCGACCGGAGCTCTGATCTTTCGGGCCAGCTCCATGCCCATCGCAATATATTCGGCTCTAGCGGAACCACCCGTAACCCAAAGAAACATCGTCGAGTTTGGCGCCACACTTCGCGGCAGATAAACTTGCAATTGGTGCTGCCATTTGTTCTCCTGCCAAATCTGTGACACGAACTGGAGATCGTAAATCCGGTCTCCGGCCTGCTCGCCGTCGATCTTGCTTTTCAGTTTCCACTCGAACGCGGCCTCAGGCTTACCAACATATTTTTGCAGATCAGCCCAACCCGGAGTCGCAATGAAACCGACTCCGGCACAAGCAGACAGCGTAAAAACGATTAAAAACCTATTTCGCAGGTGCATGGACATTTTCCTCTGTTTGTAATGTCGCTCGGACCAATACTAAATTCATCTTATCAGGTCTTACGACGGACCAAAGCCATACGGGTGCGTCGAAAATAACTCTGCGAACTCTGCGTCTTTGTCGTGAGTAATCTTTCACAGTAAGCCGAGAACAGCCGCATAATCAAAGTATGGCTGGCTTACCGCGCGGCGGCGGGCGACGATAAAGCTGCGCCGCAAAGAGCCCCACGTACGGAGATCAGCAATGTTAACTTTTCAGCCATGGAGTTGATTTAGTCAAGTTTGTTTCACAGACTGGAATATGTCTGGCGACTTCGCTCTCGCCTGCGATTCGTCGTGCGATTGCGCCTGAATCGAGCCAATGCCGCCAATAATTTCCATCTCGAACTTGACCAAGACCTACACTTCGGGCCATCAGGCGCTGAAGCGGGTCGACCTCGATATCCGCAAGGGTGAAATCTTCGCCCTCTTGGGTCCCAACGGCGCCGGCAAAACGACGCTGATCAGCATCGTCTGCGGCATCGTCACGCCGACCGAGGGCGTCGTGCTCGCAGACGGCCACGACATCGCGCGGGACTACCGCGCGGCGCGGTCGAAGATCGGTCTGGTGCCGCAGGAGTTGACCACCGACGCGTTCGAGTCGGTGTGGTCAACGGTGAGCTTCAGCCGTGGCTTGTTCGGGCGTGCGCCGAACCCGGCTTACATCGAGAAGGTGCTGCGCGACCTGTCTTTGTGGGAAAAGCGCAAAGACAAGATCATGACGCTATCGGGCGGCATGAAGCGGCGCGTGCTGATCGCCAAGGCCCTGTCGCACGAGCCGGAGATTCTCTTCCTGGACGAGCCGACGGCGGGCGTCGACGTCGAGTTGCGCCGCGACATGTGGGCGCTGGTGCGCCGCCTGCGCGAAAGCGGCGTGACCATCATCCTGACCACGCACTACATCGACGAGGCAGAGGAGATGGCCGACCAGATCGGGGTGATCAACAAGGGCGAGCTGATCGTGGTCGAGGAGAAAATCGAGCTGATGAAAAAGCTCGGCAAGAAACAGCTGACGCTCAATTTGCTGGAACCGCTGGCCGCGATCCCCCTTGAGCTGAGCGACTGGCGTCTGGCACTGAAGGCCGACGGGCACGAGCTGGAATACACCTTTCACGCCGACGACGAGCGCACGGGCATTCCGACACTGCTCGAACGGTTGAGCCACCTGGGGATTGGGTTCAAGGACCTGAACACTCAACAGAGTTCGCTCGAGGACATCTTCGTCAGCCTGGTGAGCGACCGCAAATGAGCTCGGCAGCGAACCCATTGGCATTCAACAGGCACGGCGTGTGGGCCATCTACAAGTTCGAGATGGCGCGGGCCCTGCGCACGCTGTTCCAGAGCGTGGTAGCGCCCGTGATCACCACATCGCTCTATTTCGTCGTCTTCGGCGCCGCGATCGGCTCGCGCATGAGTGAGGTGAACGGCGTGGCCTACGGCGCTTTCATCGTGCCGGGGTTGATCATGCTCTCGCTGTTCACCGAAAGCATCTCTAACGCCTCGTTCGGCATCTATTTCCCAAAGTTCACCGGCACGATCTACGAGCTGCTCTCCGCGCCGGTGTCTTATCTGGAGATCATCCTCGCCTACGTCGGGGCAGCGGCGACCAAGTCGATAGTCTTGGGCCTGATCATCCTGGCCACGGCATCCCTGTTTGTGCCGATCAAAATTCTGCACCCGGTCTGGATGATTACCTTCTTGGTACTAACGGCGACGACTTTCAGCCTCTTCGGCTTCATCATCGGCATCTGGGCAAACGGCTTCGAGCAGTTGCAGTTTATTCCCATGCTGATTGTGACGCCCCTGACCTTTCTGGGCGGGGCGTTCTATTCGATCGACATGCTGCCGCCGGCGTGGCGCACGGTCACGCTGTTCAACCCGGTCGTTTATCTTATCAGCGGTTTCCGCTGGAGCTTCTACGAATCCTCCGACGTGAGCGTGGGAGTGAGCCTGGCAATGACGCTGGGCTTTTTTGTAGTCTGCCTGGCGGTAGTGGGATGGATTTTCCGGACCGGTTATCGGCTGAAGAGCTGACAACTGGAGCGGAAACTCTCGATTCAGAGCTCCAGCGGCAAGTGAGGGGCAGCCGCGAACGTAGGTAGTGAAACGCAACCTTGTATTGAGGTTATGTTCGTCCTATTTTTTTATTATCGATCGATAACTTTAGGAGGTCTGATACTTTATAGAGCGTAGCGGGATCGAATTCATCCGGACCGATCGTTTAAGTGGGCATTCCGGCCAATGCCGGTTTGATCTGTCTGATCTTTAAAGAGTGGAGTAATGACGATTCGTTTAAAAACCGAGTCTCGCGCCTGCTTGCTTGACAGTACCCAACCCGGGTCTCTCGTGCACGATGTTCTCGCCGGCGCTCCCGTTATCAGCAGGCATGGCGACCCGCCGGGTGGTCTTTACGAAATAGAGTGCAGTGACACGGACTGCCAGGAGCTCTTGATGGTCGCCTTCAAGCATTGTCCCGACGCCGTGCTCGAGATCGAAGCGGAAATCCGTCGTCAGACTCGCGGATGATATGCGGTACAGTTTCTCGTAGAACCGTCGCCGCGCATCTAAATGCGCGACAACGCGCTGACGAACACGATCACGTATTTCGTTCTATCCATTTTACGCTACGCCGAGCTACTGGGTGGTGACGTCGTAACTCGCGAGGCAACGATCAACCAGGGCTTCCGCAGCCGCCCAATCGAAGTTGCGGAACTCGCGCCCCTGGATAGCTGTAGGCTCGCCCGCGTAGAACATTTCGTACTGGAGATGACGCGAGCCGAACTCCGAGCCGAGAGCGTCCCACAAGAGCTTCAGCAGCTTCACCCGCTCGCGGCCGCCCGCTTTGGGCCAGCGCACGTAGCGCTCGATATCCGCCGCCGGGCCGGCCGCGCGCAGTTCACCCACCGTCGCCGGCAACTGGATGAGGCTCCCGCCCATCAGCCCACGGATCTGGTTGAGCAGCGCCGGATACATCGCCTGCTGTAACACCTGACTGGCGTAGAGCAGTGCATCCTTGGGGCGCATCACGCCAAACTGATCGAGCTCCGCCGCGGCCTCGGCACCGAGGATCATGCCCTCCACGAGCGAGGCACGGGTGGCAAGGTCGCCGAGTTGAGCGCCCATGTCGCCAATAGCCGAGCGCCCACTCAGGTCCATGCAGCGCTTAACCAGCCCTACTAGGAACTGCAGCTTGGCCCACGATCGGATGTGCGACTGGGTGTTGCCCAGCACGTGCGCCGCGGTCACGCTGAACTGACCGGCCGTCAGCTCCAAGTTCTTGTAGATGAACACGTCTTCCCACGGCACGAAGACATCGTCGAACACGACCAACGAATCGGTCTCGTCGAAGCGGCTGGACAGGGGGTAGTCGAACACGCTAGTGGGCCCGAGCGCATAGGGCCGCCGCGGGTAGAGCTTCAGGCCAGGCGCACCGTTCGGCACCACGCAGGAGATCGCGTAGTCTTCGTCACCGGGCTTGAGCGGCAAGATCACCGTGACCAGCACGTAATCTGACATTACTGAGCCCGTGCCGAGCATCTGCGCCCCACGAAGGATGATGCCGTTGTCACGCTCGGCGGCGGCGCCGGCGTAGAGGTAGGGCTCGGCCTGTTGATGCGCCGGTTTGGCGCGGTCGACGGTGGGATGGACGATGACATAGCTGATATACAGATCCTGGTCAGCAGCCTTGGCAGCAAAGCGCAAAAGGTTGTCGGCGAACTGTTGCCCGGCCCGTGCGTAGAAGCCGGGCGAGCCCGCGAAGCCGGCGAAAAACGACGCGACATGATCAGGCGAGCGTCCCAGGAATCCATAGCTGGCATCCGCCCAGAATTTGATGGCGCGCCGCCGCGCAGCTAAGTCCGCGTGTGTGTGCGGCACCAGCCAGCACTTGTTGATGGGGCGGCTGTCGCGCGGTGAGGGGTAAGTCATCAACTCGCGGTTGGCCGAATCGTGGGCGAGATCGTAGAGCTCGGCGATGGTACGGATTCCGGCGGCGAAGGCCGGATGCGTCGTCACATCGGCCACTCGTTCACCGTTCATCAGGACCGTCCGGCCATCACGCAGGCCGCGCACATACTCGTCGCCATTCCGAGTCATACTTCCTCACACCCTTGTCCGCGCCACGGGGCGTCGCCTCTTCCTTCGTGGATGTAGTGGATCTAATCCGCACAACGCGTTCGCATTGGTGGATCGAAAGATATGAGACCCCGACGCCCGATTAGTATTGTGGGCCCCGAATTCTGTGGTCCAGAGATCGGCACGACAAATCTCGGCCCATTCGGAGCGCTGCCTCGATACCTTGGTAGTAGCCGGGAAGGTCAACGAGCGTGCGATAGCCCATACGCTTATAGAAGAGTTGGGCTCCTTCATTCCCGGCGCGTACTTCCAGCGCGACGCTGAATATGCCCGCTACGACGGCGCATTTCTCGAGCCACTCAAGAAGTTGGCGTCCGACGCCTAATCGTCTATAGGGCGGAGACACAGCGAGAAGGTCGAGGTGTGCATCGTCGTCGCCGTAACGCATGACTGCAAATCCGGCAATGTTCTGGTGAATGGATGCGACGAGCACGTTAACATCGGGGGCGCGAATACTCGCCGCTACCCGCATAGGTGTCCAACGCCATCGCAGACCGTATTCAATTAAATCCCGCGACAAATTGGCAATGGTGGTAGCTTCTGCTGCTCGTGCCAATCTCAACGATAGCTCAGAACTTGTCATGATGTAATGGCCTAACGAATAGCGTTTTATCTCTAAAGGCGGGAAGCAATCAAGTTTGATGATGGTGCGGCAGTAACGGCGAGATCAGGTCGTGTATCGCCGCTACCTTTCGAAACCCAGAATCTTCCCGTACTGGCGAGCCAGCCGGTCCACGGTTTGCGCTTGATTCTCATTCATCTGCAGGAGGCGCTTACCCTGGGCATACTTGTAAGCGGTGGTGCCGGGAATAAGCGCTGACGTTTGACCGTTGAATTTTTCCCAGACTTCTTGTGCTTCCAACTGAGTAAGATAAACCGCAAAAAGATGTCCCACATTGGGATGGCGCGCGCCTTTGGGCACGCCGGCATTGTAAGTGGGCGAGATCACCGGATCCAAACCTTCCGCAAATACGATGGGCGCACCATCCTTCTTCGCTTGAGAGATAAAACTATCGGTGAGGGTCGCGGCCAGTAAAATTTCACCGACCTGAAGGCGGCTATAAAGATTCGCGAGCGTTCCCAGAATCGGATCCTGTTTTGAGATCGCGCTGACAAATTCCGAGGTTTTAGCTTCGCCCCAGGGCCCTACCGCCAAGCGGGATAAATGATGGGTCGCGGTCGAGACGCCGAGCTTTCCTCCTTTCCATTTCGCATCGAGAAGATCTTCCCAGCGTTTCGGCACGTCTTGCACGGGCAAGATGTTCTTATTGTAAGCAGGAAGGACGAATTGGTTGGCTAAGCTGACGACCCCGTTATCATACTGTATTAATTCCGGCGCGACGCCTACTTTTGCGTAATCGAATGGCTGATGCAGCTTTCTTCCCCACAGAGTGGCGTGGTGCGCGTCTGTGACGAGCATGAGGTCCCATTCCGGGGTGGCGCGCGAGGCGGCTCCCATCACCAATTTGGCAACGTCGCCGGTCATGTTGGATGACGGCGTGTAATTCATTTTTATATTGAGACCGTATTTCCTGTTGAAGGCGTT
>VBKY01000025.1:16384-18175 GCA_005879255.1 Deltaproteobacteria bacterium | reverse complement strand
CAGTATTCGACAGCTCTCTTGAGAATTTCTGCGTAGATCGGTGATCCCTGTTCAGCGATTTTTTTACCCAGCAATTCTTCATTCGCCTCGTATAAAGCGGAAATGGTAAAAAGCTTAGGGGACCTCCGCGGGATCGTTACCTTCTCTTTATCGACCATGTCTCGGAATACGTCGACCTGCTCGACTAGCTCCATTGTCAGTGCGGAAAGGTTATCTCGACGATCATAGAGCATCCCTAATGATTTTGAGGTCTGCTGCACGAAGCGATTTAAATCCGAGAACATCTGCTGCAGCCGTTCCAAACTTTCCGTCTCAAAAAGAAGCACCGAAATTTTTTCCTTCCCAAGTGCAGGATTCTCTTTGAGTGCCGCGGCAATCGCCGCACAACGATGCTGGCCATCGTTGATAATGAACTCAACGTTTTCGAGCTCCATCTCGAGAGTTCCAGCTTCAGCATTCTCTGCTGAAGGGACGAACTTTACCGGACACGAATAGGACGCAGTGATCGACGAAAACAGGTATCCGTCCTCATTTTCGAGTATGTACCTCGTAATGTCTGGAACTCTTGCCTTGTTCAGAATTCTTTGCGCCCGTAGCTCCGGAGGGCAGTGTTCCCAATCATTGAACTTGAACAAATGAGGAATCTCTGAAAGCGGAATCAGTAGCGAATAGTACTGACGCCCGCCCATGTTTCCCCTTATTACAGGAAAAGAAACTTTCATTTGGTAAACACCTCTGTTGTCTTCATCCCAGCTCTCGATGATTTGAGCATGAGCTGGCTTTGTAACAGTCGACCAGCTCTTTGTCAATAGGCTTCCAGCTGTATTATCTATTTAGTAGAGCTCGAGCCTATAAATTATACAGCTCTAAGGGTTATAAATAGGAGCTCGGGGCAGATGCTTGGGAAGGCTCAATTCTGTCCTAAGCTATTGATTTCTAGCGGTTATTTAACACGGGCGTGCGACTGCATCTACTTTGAAATAGTGGTGGGGAGATAGGCACGAGGGAAATTTGGCTGGTTTCCAAAATGAAGACGGTTTTGGGTGAACAACCGACGCGACTAACGAGTGGAAGCGTTTTCTAATGAAGGCTTTTCAAACCGTAGACGAAGTCCAACCCAACGACCCCATCGCGGGTTACCGCCACTTCATTCGTCTTTGCGCCCAGCTTTTCATGCCAGATCTCGGCCCGGTATTGCCCCACTGGTAGTTGTTCCATGACGAAATTTCCGTTCTGGTCGCTGACCGAAAAGTATGGCGTGTCGGTGACGACGATGACAGCGCTCATCCATGTGTGCAGCACATCACAGTCAATTCTGACGACGCCGATTCGGTCCAGCCGTTTCGTGACTTGTCGCCAAGTCGGCAGGCCGACATTGAACAATGTCTCGTTACCGATGCGCGCATGCACTGTGTGGAGGATCGGGTCGCTATTCTTGAGCAGCAATTCGCTGCCGACTGCACCGACCTGAAGGTGCGGCGCAAACGCACATTGCTTATTGTCGAGAACTAATGGCATTGGCTGCGCTGCAACATTTCGATCAAGAGGATGGAGCGTAAAAACCGCGTTCCGCAATCCGCCCTCTCGTCCGACGAGCAAGGTTTCATTCGGCACTCGCGAGCCGCAGAAGGATCGATTTTTGAACACCGGCAACGGCTTTGTCTTATCATGGCTCCCACCAACGATCACTCTACCGCTCACCCTTCCCATCCCTTGCAGCGAAGACACTTCTTTGCCTGGCGCGGCACGAGGATCGTCCTGCGCGAAACTCTCTTGCCAAAATGGCGGAAG
>VBKY01000025.1:0-16376 GCA_005879255.1 Deltaproteobacteria bacterium | reverse complement strand
TAGAAAACACAACAAAACTTTCGCTAGCCGTGTTAACACCAGCAGCTTATCTGCCATACCTTATCCATCCTAATACTGGTGACCTTGTTGTCACTATGCTCGTTCTTTGTTAACAGTCGTACAGTGATACGAATGATCCTCAGCCGAACTCGCGTGCCTTTTTACATACCACGTCTCCATACAATTATGCTTTTGAACTGATTTCACGTGCGCGCTGTAATTCAAAGAGTCACTGAAGCACGTGTAGCTGTGGAACATGAGATCGTTGGTCACATCGGGCCGGGCCTCTGCATCCTACTGGGTGTCAGCAAGAAAGATGTCGAAGAGCATGCCAAGTCGCTCGCTGACAAAATCAAGAACCTGCGAATTTTCCAGGACGATCAGGGCAAAATGAAGCGATCTATTATCGACATCGGCGGCGAGGCGCTCGTGGTTTCGCAATTTACCCTCTATGGCGATTGCCGTAAAGGCAACCGGCCGTCTTTTTCTGATGCCGCACCTGCCGCCGAAGCCGATAAGCTTTATCAATTTTTTACCCAAAGACTGCGCGATACGAGCCTCAAGGTCGCGACCGGCTGCTTTCAAGCCCACATGAAAGTCTCACTCGTCAATGACGGACCCGTTACTTTTATTCTGGAAATCTAAACATGCAGGTCGTCTTGTTCGAACCCGAGATCCCGCCCAACACGGGGAGCGTCGCGCGACTGTGCGCCGCGACGCTTACGCCTCTGCATCTGATTGAGCCATTGGGCTTCAAGATCGACGATAAGCATCTCAAGCGCGCTGGTCTCGACTATTGGGAGTTTGTCGAGTTGCACGTTCACAAATCATGGGATGATTTTTTAACGACAGCGGCGCCGAAAAATCTGCTGTTTTTTTCTAAACGGGCGGCCAACTCGTACACTTCAACCCGCTATGATGAAAATGATTTTCTCGTATTCGGCCCGGAGACGCGGGGCTTACCACCGCGCCTGTTGGAGACAAACCAGAATCGTTTTTTTCGAATCCCGATGATGGGTATCGGGGTGCGCAGCTTGAATCTTTCCAATGCGGTTTCCATTGTGCTTTACGAAGCGCTTCGGCAACTGGGTAAAACATAATTTCGCCAGGGCCTTGACCGTAAAGCAGTTTATGATTATTTATCTGCAAACTTTTCTTGCTGAGGGGGGTAGATATGAGGGTTAGGGCAACGAGCATTCGCCCGCGTATAGTTTTATTCTTGTTCATAAGCTTATTCCTCGCTTCGACGTTAGTCTCCCAGGGATTCGCCGCCGAAGCACAAAAAGCGGAAGCCTCGCCTCCTTCGAGGGAATCGTTCAATTTGATTCTTCCGTTCAAGGATCTCACCGTGGGTCAAGGACAAGAGGCCACGATGGATGCCGAGGTAGTCAACCGAACGAAGGACCCGGTGGAAGTAAGTTTGACGATTGAAGGCATCCCCGCAGGATGGGACATCAATTTCAACTCCAGGTACCCCAGCTTTCCCGTGCGCTCTGTGATGGTACAAGGAGGCGATCAAAACTCGAACAAATCAACAACACTTGAGTTCAAGGCAAAAATTCCGGAGAAGACAAAACCGGGGACTTACCCGATCAAAGTGACCGCCAAAGATACCAAGGGAGGAACTCAGTACGTCGAAACCATCAATTACCGGGTGACTTCCAAGAAGATTGAGACCGGCGGCATCAAGCTCAACAGCCAATATCCAGTGCTCAGCACGGCTTCGGGACAAACCTTGAAATTTACCGTCGATCTCAAAAACGAGATCAACAAACCGCTCACCACTTCCCTAGTCGCGCAGCCGCCGCAGGGCTGGACAGTCCGTTTCAAGCCGCAGTTTGGCGACCAGCAAATTTCGTCGATTCAATTAAAAGAGAACGGCTCGGAAACTTTGAGCGTCGAGATTGATACTCCCGCGACCGCTGAGGCGAAAGAGTATCCGGTAGCGATCACAGCGCGCGCCGGGGGGTACGAAGCCTCAGCCAACATAAAAGTTTCGCTCAAAGGCACCCAGGACCTAAAGATGGGCTCTCTGGCGGGGACACTCAACACCTCGGTAACCGCCGGCACAAAAACCCCGATCGACTTTGTGGTCGGCAATGCCGGCACCGCGCCGATCCGCAATCTCGGATTTGTCACGAAAAAACCGAGCGACAAATGGACGGTTGAATTCAAGCCGGACAAGATCGATTCCTTGGGCCCGCAAGAAGTGAAGCAAATCAAGATGGAGATTCTGGCGCCGGACCGGACCATCGCCGGCGATTACCTATTGACGCTTACGGCGAACTCGCCAGAGACGAACAAATCTGTCGAATTCCGTGTCACGGTTTCGACGCCAACGATTTGGGGTTGGGTCGGGTTTGGCATCGTGGGTCTAGTTGTGCTCGGCTTGGCGATCGTGTTCTTCCGTCTGGGTCGCAGATGAGCGCGGTTGTCGAAACCAAGGCTTTGACGAAGCGTTACCGCGAAAAGCTCGCGGTGAACGCGCTCGATCTGACCGTCCAGGAAGGTGAACCACGATCCTCATGCTTTTGGGTCTCACTGAACCCACCTCAGGCGACGTCTCAGTATGCGGCTTCAATCCGACCCACCAATCACTCGAAGTCAAAAAGCGCGTCGGCTACCTTCCTGAAAATCCGGGTTTTTACGATGACATGAGTGCGCGCGAAAACCTGCTATACATGGCGCGGCTCAATCGTATTCCCGAAGAGGAAGGCCGCCGGCGCACGGCTCAGGTACTGGACCAAGTCGGTCTTGCTGAGGACGGCCAGCGATTGGTCCGGGAATATTCCCGCGGCATGAAGCAGCGGCTGGGCATCGCCGAGGTCTTGGTTAAGAAACCCACGGCAATCATTCTCGACGAACCGACTCTTGGCATCGACCCCGACGGTGCCATCCGGATTCTTGAATTGATCGAGAATTTAAACCGCGAGCATAATTTGACGGTCATGCTCTCATCGCACCAATTGCAGCAAGTCCAGCAAGTTTGTAGTCGCGTCGGCATCATCGTCAAAGGCAAGCTGATCGTCCAGGGCGCGATGGATGCGCTTGGCAAATCGATTTTGAAAGGCCGCGAATGGAACTTCCTGCTCGAAGTCAGCGGCCCTACCGAGGGCATGGATCGTGACCTGCAAAGTATCAAAGGCGTCGATGAAATCGAAAAGCGCAGCCACGGTTGGTTTCTCCGCTGCACCGAAGACGTTCGCCACGAAGTGGTTTCGCTGGTCGACCGTAGAGGACTTCATTTACTCCAATTGCGCTCTGAAGACCCGACGCTGGAAGAGATCTATCTAAAATATTTCCGCGAGGCTTAAAAACATGAGCGTGGTGTTCTGGAAAGAATTGGCCGATCACTTTAGTAGCCGCCGCTTCATGATTCTTCTGATCATGATCGTTCTATCGGGCCTTTGGGCGACCTATGCCACCGGCCAAGCGATCCGGCAAAACACCGACACGGTGCCTTCGCAGTATGCTTTTTTGCTCCTGCTGACCTCGAGCGGCGAAACGCTTTTTTCCCTGACAACGTTTCTCGGATTCTTCGGTCCTTTGGTGGGGATCACGCTGGGATTCGATTCCATCAGCGGCGAGTATGCCCGTGGCACACTTAGCCGCGTGCTCTCGCAACCGATTTATCGTGATAGCCTGATCAATGGCAAATTTCTTGCCGGTCTCACGACGGTCTCAGTATTGTGGGGCTCCATCCTGCTTTTAGTCATCGGGCTCGGTATCACGCTTTTGGGTTTCCCTCCGAACCCCGAAGAGCTTTGGCGCATGTTGATATTTACCGCGGTGGGAGTGTTTTACCTGGGCTTTTGGCTAGCTCTTGCCATGCTGTTCTCCTTGTTGTTTCAGAAGACTGTGACCGCAGCTTTGGCGTCGATGGCGGTTTGGCTTTTCTTGTCTCTTTTCGTGTCAGTTATAAGCTCGGGAATAGCTGGATTGATCGTCCCGGACGCTTCGAGTCCCGAAGCGATCGCCCGGCGATCCGATGTAGAAAATATCATCGGTAGGATTTCTCCGAGCACGCTGTACTCGGAAACCGTCGGCATTTTGCTCAATCCAGCGGCGCGCGTTTTTGGCATGGCGCTGCAAAGCCAGGCGGAAGGTATTCTTCCGACACCGTTGGCCCTTAATCAGAGTTTAAGCTTAATCTGGCCGCATATCACAACGTTATTCGGTTTGGTCGCCGTCTGCTTCGGCATCTCCTATATCATCTTTATGCGTGCCGAGATCAGGGCATAAAGAATCCTCAGGCCAAGCATCCAGGATTAACGCTCGCCGAACTTTCGCAATAAAAAACCCTTAGTTCTTCCTTCGCCATTGTCGCAGTGCTGCCTCAATCGATGTAGTTTACTATTTAATTGTTGATATATAAATGATTTCTGTTTACTATACGAAAAAATTTTTTGCTTAGCTCGGTTTGATAGACGGAGGATGCATGGCATACCGCGATCTTCGAGAATACGTTTCGACACTAGAAAGAAATGGCAAACTCAAGCGCGTCACAAAAGAAGTCGACAAGGACTGGGAAATTGCGGCGGTGTGCCGTCAGCTTTTTAAAAAAATCCCGCCGCACAAACGACCGGCGCTGATCTTCGAAAACGTCAAAGGTTTCAAGATTCCCGTGGTCGCAGGCGTGCTGGGCGCCTCCAGGGAGATTTACGCCCTCGGTCTTCAAACCGAATCCGTGGAAGGCATCAACCGCAAGTGGGATCACGCGCTGGGAAATCCGATTGCGCCGCGCATAGTCAAAGACGGTCCGTGCAAAGAGAACATTCTACATGGGAAAGAGGTCGACATTACGAAACTCCCGGTGCCAACCTGGACCGTCGGCCAAGATCCCGGACCCTTTTTCACTTCCCCGTATCTTATCACCAAAGATCCCGAAACCGGCGTGCGCAATGTCGGCACCTATCGCATGGAGGTCAAAGGACCAAATAAGACCGGACTCTTGATCGGCAAACGCCAAGATATGGCATGGCATGTGTACAAAAATAATGCGCAGAATAAGCCCACTCCGGTGGCCGTCGTCATCGGTGCCGAGCCATCGATCGGCTATGTATCGGTCTCAAAAATGTCCGATGCGTTGGATGAGTTTGCCGTGGCGGGGGCGCTGCGCGGCGAGCCGGTCGATCTCGTGCCCTGCGAAACTGTTCCCCTTGAAGTTCCTGCCACTGCAGAAATCGTTCTGGAAGGAGAAATTCCTCCAAACGCAGTTGAACACGAAGGCCCGTTCGGTGAATACACCGGTTATATGGGTCCCGCGGGTAACGAGCCTTACTTCAACATCAAGTGCATGACCTTTCGCAACAAGCCGCTCTATCAAGTATTCATCAGCCAGATGCCGCCGTCGGAATCGAGCTGCATCCGCGGCGTAGGCCGAGAGTGGCCGCTGTTCAAGCATCTAAAAGACACGCTGCGTATTCCGATCAAGGACCTACGGTTGAAGGAAGCCGGCGGCAGCGGCGCCTATCTCGTCATTTCGCTCAACAAGCAGTTTGATGGGCAAGTGCGTCAACTTATGTATGGTGCCTGGTCATTGCGTACCGGCTTTGGCAAGATCACCGTCGTTGTGGACGACGATATCGATGTGTGGGACGATTTCGCCGTCGATTGGGCGCTAAGCTGGCATGTGCGGCCCGACAAAGACATCTATATCGAGAGAGACGTGCAGGCGGTGGGGCTCGATCCTTCGCAGGCTCCTGCCTCCGTGCTGCAACATCATCCGAGCCGGTACGTCGGGTCGCGTCTGGCGATCGACGCGACGAGAAAACACGAATATCCGGCAATTTCATTACCGCCCAAAGAACACTTGGATCTGGTAGCGAGCCACTGGCAGGAGTACGGGATCGAGGATTAAATGGTTCCAGACGTTCCAACGGTTCCAAACGTTCAAATCGTCAAGCACATACTCAACGATTAGCTCGGCCTTTCGAAAGAACGGCTTGAACTATTTGAACGATTAGGCTTTTGAGCGCATCCTCTTCGCCGCCGCCATGATCGACTCGATGATTTTCTTATAGCCGGTGCAGCGGCAAAGGTTGCCATGCATGAAATGTTTTAGCTGTTCTTCTGTAGGATTTGGAATTTCGTCGAGTAAAGCTTTTGCTGCCAAGATCATACCTGGCGTGCAAAAGCCGCACTGAAAGCCGCCATGTTCAATGAACGCTTGCTGGAGCGGATGGAGCTTGCCATTTTCGGCGAGGCCCTCAATCGTCAATACCGAACGGCCGCGAACCTCGAAGGCTAGTGTCGTGCAGGCGCTCACCGGCCGGCCATCCACCAGCAGCGTACAGGCTCCGCAGACTTCAACATCGCAAGACCGCTTCACGCCGGTAAGGCCGAGTCGGTCTCGCACGACATCGAGCAGCAACTCGTGGGGTTCCACTTCGATCTCTTGTGAGCGTCCATTTAACGTGAACGACACTGGGATAAATTGCGCATCGCGTTGCCTTGACATTGCTTTGGACATGCCTGTCTCCGTATCCGTATCAGTCGCCCGGCGTCAGCTCACCAGACTCTGAAAAGCGCGCTTCAACAGCACGCCCACGATATGCTCTTTATATTCCTGGGAGCCGTGCAGATCACTGATTGCTTCAGCCGCACGACCGGCGATGACACCCGCGGCGGGCAGATTTTGCATCGCCTCCTGGGTGCCTTTCCCATCGAACAGAGCTTCGGCTTCGGCGACGCGTCGGGGCGCCGGCCCGGCACAGCCTACGGCGATCTTCGTGTCACTTATGCTTCCGGCGTTTACGGTCAGCGCCAGCGCGACCCCAACGCTCGGTCTCTCAAGATAGCCAAACTTCAAATAAGCGCTCCTGGAGTTTGCCCCCGGAGTCGGAATTCGAATTTCCGTGAGCACTTCATCCGCTTCGAGTGACGTTTCGTAGGCATCGACAAAGAATTCTTCCGCGGCAATCTCTCGTTTGGCAGACGACTTCTCGGCAACCATCTTTGCCCCCAAGGCCATCAGCAGCGTGCCAGGATCGGCGTGGGGCTCGGCAAAGCAAAGATTGCCGCCGATAGTACCCGCTTGCCGCACTCGAACATTGGCGACATTTTGCTCCAGTTTGACCAGCGCCGGCAGTTTTTGCTGCAGCATCGACGATGTTTCCACCTGGCGGTGAGTGCACAGCGCGCCAATCCTAACCGTGCCATTATCGACCATGACGTCGCTTAATCCTTTGACTCCTTTGACATTGATCAGCCGCTCATATCGAACTAATCCCTCTTTCATGGCTAACAGAAGCTCCGTACCGCCGGCATAAATCTTTGCGTTGTCACCGAACCGGCCCAGTAGCTCGGACACTTGGGTCACGCTGTCTGGCTCTTCTAAGCGGAACCTTCGTAGCATTTTACGAGTCTCCCTCGAGTTTCTGCTTTACGGCCTGAGCAAATTCGTCAAGCACCTGGTCGGCTTCGAGCTTTCCTAGGATGTCCACGCCAGCGACAAAACCAAGAATGGTTTTATCATCTTGCGTGCGCAGGCTCACATCGAGATCCACTTTCATGCGGCTGCCGATCTTGTTGTCGGCTCCCGAAGCTTGCGCCTTGATACGGCTCAGTTCCTCTCGCTCGATGACTTCAATCATGGTTGGAAACTCGACCTTGAAGGGACCGACCTTTTCCACCATCGTGGCTGTGTATCGCTTGCCCTCTTCGATAGTTTTCGCGTCTTTACAGCCCGGCACGCACGAGATGAAGCGATCGACGTCCCAGATGAACTGCCACACTTTTTCCCGAGGCGCACTGATCTCTACTTCCTTTTGAAATTGCAAAGATGACTCTCCTAGCTCAGTTGTAATTTTTTGCTATCAGAAGCGTGCGAAACGCGCAAGTAAAACGCGCTGATTTCACCGCCCAGAGGTCCGTGGTTCACCTCGCCGCGTTGGCAGAGCTTATGCCGAGCCCGCAACGTCGGTTATGTCCTTGAGCTCTTTGTTGAGGTAAGTCTTGAGTTTTTTCTTGACCCGTTCCTCGATTTGTCGAACCCGCTCCCGACTGATGCCGTATTTTTCGCCGATTTCTCGAAGCGTTACCGGGTCCTCGGTTAAGAGCCTTTCGCGATAGATCACTAGCTCTTTATCTTTAAGGTTTTTGGCAAATTGTTCCATTTTGAGCCGCAACAACTCGCGATATTGGGCGTCAGCGAATTGTTCTTCCGGGGACTGCTTATTGTCCTGCAAAAAATTTAGCAGCGTCGCTTCATCGTCGTCGCCGATCGGCACGTCAACGGACAGATCGCGGCTGCCAAGCCGTTGCTCCATTTCTACAACTTCGTCTTCTTTGACATGCAAGCGCTGGGCAAGCAACTTGGGCCCTGGCATCAATCCTTCAGCTTCGATCTTTTCTTTTTCCTTTTGCAAGTTGAAGAACAGTTTTCGTTGGGCTTGGGTGGTGCCGATCTTCACCATGCGCCAATCGTTCATGATATATCGGATCATGTATGCGCGGATCCACCACACGGCGTAGGACGGAAAACGAACGCCACGATAAGGATCGAAATTCTTCACGGCCTCCATGAGTCCCATATTGCCCTCTTGGATAAGGTCAAGCAGGTTCTTGAAGGCTTTCTGATACTCTCGCGCGATCATCACGACCAACCGGAGATTCGACGTGACCAATTTGTATGCGGCTTTCACATCTCCATATTCTTTGTACTGAACCGCGAGCTGATGCTCTTCATCGCGGCCAAGCAGCGGGAAGCGCCGGATTTCTGTGAGATACCGCTGGAGCGGATCGAAAGGAACAAGAGCCTTGTCTCTCGCACCTCCCTCCGACGTTTCAACGATTTTCCGAAGGTCAACCTCGGAATACGGAAAGTGTAGTTCGGTGTTTTTGTCGTCTTCGGCCATGAGCGGTTCAAACTCGCTACCAAAAGGCTGGTATCACGGGGGACTGGCGGGCCCTTCAAAATGATCGAATCTAGGAACTGCGCGCGATCAAAATCAGAAATGCCGGATCAAGCGCGAGCGGAAGCGTAACAGCCGTTAAGATTGATTTGAAACTTTTCTTACCTTGCCATCAGCTATTTCGCGAAGTGCCACGACGACTTCACGGTTATCTGATTCGATCAAAGGCTTGGCCCCTTTGAATAACTGTCTCGCTCGCTTCGACGCAAGCATAACCAATTCAAAGCGGTTGGCAACCTTCTGCAGGCAATCTTCGACGGTAATGCGTGACATTAAAGGCTCCTCAGTAAGTGTGCGAAGATTCAATCAGATTTTTCGAGAGGAGTCAATGTCGCGGCGTCGAGCAGAAGGCCGCATAGCGGGGCAGCAGGACAAGCTCGCCGCGGAATCGGACAAAGTGATTGGATCAGAGACTGCGATGAAACCGGAGATTCAACGGGGTATTAGTAAGTGGCGTTTAGTGCTCGGTTTGTTTGCACGCCTTGGTTTTGGCAAATGCCATGTCGAGAGCAAGACCAGTGACGACTGCATGCCACGCTTCATCTTCGGAAATCCCGCGTCCCTTGATCGAACGCCAAAGGTAGATGATTTCCTCTTCCGTCACGCTTTCGAAAAGGTCCTGATCATACTCTTTGTCTAAGATTGAATTCGTGTTCATTGGCATCATATCTCAACCGCCTCTCCCGTGTTGTTACATATCACTGTAGCAAGGCGGGTGCCACGTACTTAACCTACCGAAATTTCTGCGCTTCATTATTTCGCCAGCCGCCGGAATGTCAGCAATTTGAGCAAACTTGTCGAGACAGACGCCAAAAATGGCGGGAGGGGGAGGAAATTTCCTTCAAAAGACGGCCTAGTCAATGACACCAATGGCCGAAATTTCGATCATACAATCAGGATTATACAGGCGATTTACTTCCACCAACGTAATCGCCGGAAAATGCTTTCCGAATACTTCGCGATAAGCGATGCCCAATGGCTTTTTATTATCCCAATAGGCGGCCAAATTCGTTATATAAATAGTCAGTACCGCGTACTGGCTCGGACGCCCCCCGACAGCCTCTATCGCAGTTTTCAAATTCCGCATAACCTGCGCAAACTGTGCAACAAAATCTCCCTTACCGACGACTTGTCCTTGGTCATCGAAGGGTGCCTGGCCGGCGACGTGAACCAATTTTCCACCGGAAATCTTTGCGACGTGGGAATATCCGACCGGTGCTTCCAATCCCCTGGGGTTTACGAGCTCAAATGGCATTTCGACTATCTCCTATTTCATCCGTCGCTCCGGTGATCGCCGGACTCCAAAATTTGATGAAGCTTTTGATCTCCCCGACAATGTCGTCCGACGCTGACACGTAAGGCAAGATAACTCTTGTCGCTCCCGCTTCAGCGTATGGCCCGATTTGTTCGATCACTTCCGCAGCCGATGTAGCAGCGATCAGCGGTAATGAACTAAACATACGGTCTGTAACTAACCTGCGCGCTGCATGGAATCCGTCGGATTTCCAAGCTGCCCGCATTGACTCAACTTCGGCTGCAAACCCCATGCGTCCCAACAGGTCGCGGTAGTAATCCGCCAATGCATAGTACGTAAGCGCGTGACTCAATGCATTCTGCGCGACAGCGTAGCTTGGCGCAATCGAGCAACGAATCTTGCAAATGATCTCCATCTTCGCAGGATCTTTACCTGCGTCCAGTGCGCCCGCTCTCACTTCTTGGCTGATTCGACGAATTTCCCTCGGATTCGCCATATTAATCAAAACTCCGTCGGCGATCTTGCCTGCCAATCGAGTCATCTTCGGACCAAATGCGGCTAGATAAACGGGGATCTTTCGACCGGAGGGTTTGAAAGCCATTTTGAAATTCTGCGCGGTAAAGTATTTGCCTTCAAAGTTGAGTTTCTCACCGCGCATCGCCGCGTAGACGATGTCAACATATTCCTGAACGCGACCAAGCGGATGGTCGAGAATCTGCCCGTGCCATTTGGCAATGGTCGGATTCGACGAGCCGATTCCAAGTAAAAAGCGGCCTGACGACAGCTCGTCCAAGCCAACAGCTTGGAGCGCCAGCGTCGCCGGTGTGCGGCCCAGGATATGATAGACAGCCGAGCCTATCTTTAGCCGAGTTGTGACCGCAGCGATACTGGCGAGCATCACGGTAGGATCTTTATTGTTGGCCTCCCCGCCCCAGGCGCAGTCGAACCCGTGTGCCTCAGCGAGCCGGGCGAGCTCTGGAATCGCGTCCATCGGCAGTTGGGCTCCCGAGTTGAACTCAATGTCGATTTTCATATCTTACGGTTAATTGGCTGGCGAATTTTAATCGTAACTGGCGGGCAAATGGCGTTTGAGAATTTCTATCCCTGCGGTCTTTTCGACATGGCGGATGAAACGGTACTTATTCTCCACCTCATCGATCGGGTAAGGCGGTACTTCAGTGCGCTCCGTAGAGACCTTAGCACCGATGAAACATAATTCATGAGCGTTCAGTGCCACAGCGACCGCTTTTGCGAAGTCGTCGAGAGCATTTGCCCAAAGCGCATTCTTGATACCCGCGGCCAGCGCAACGCTGACGAGATCCGTGCCGGCGCCAGTGGCGGTTTTCTTGCCGCCGGAAGCTTCGTAGACCTCGTTATCGAAAACAATATGGATAAGGTTTTTCGGCCGCATACGGGCAATCGTCGCGAGCTACGAAAGATTCATCAGCAAAGATCCATCGCCGTCCAGTGCTATCACCTTGCGATCGGGTAGGCCAAGCGCCATACCAAGCGCGATCGAAGAACAAAGTCCAAGTGTACGTACGCGGAAATTACCGTCGCCGGGCCTCAGATAATTCCATTCTAGAGTCATTGCGCCGGCGGAGCTCACAATCAGCGCCTCGTTGGCCACCTCTGCAAGCGCCGCCAAACAGTCGAATCTCTTCATCGATATTACGCCATGATAGATTAAGGGACTTGGATTGGCGACATCGCATTAAGACAACTGGAGCGACGGACGCCGTCCAAGCACTTCCTTGGTCAATAGCAACGCCACTGGCCGTTTTGAATCGTCGGCTAAAATTTCTGCTCGCTTGATTAGCTCCGGCGCACCGCCGGTATCACGCATGACGTAATATCGAACACCGAGAGCCTGCAGCACCGGTTCCGTCATGCTGCCCGTGGTGCTGAAAGTCCGATCTCCGATATCGCCGGCGTAGTAGATCAAGAGCAATATGGGGATTTGGTATTGCAGCGAAGTGCTGACGATCGCATTAGTGCTGTTGAAGAAACCGCCGTTTTGCATGATTGCCGCGCACTTCTTTCCCACCAAGTATGCGCCGGCGCAAATCCCGATTCCCTCTTCTTCCCGGCAAACAGGCACGTGAATGAAATCCCGATCTTCCTCAACCTCGCGCAACAAGTCTGCAAGGTTTATATCAGGCAGCGTCGCGACGAAATTGATTCCCGCGCGCTTTAGTCCGTCAACAATCGTTTTCGCTGCTTCGGCCGAGTTCAATCGCTGCTCGCATCCGGTGTCATGGATCCGCTTAACATCAATATGCAGCTAGATCAAGGCGGATTTCTTTGTGCTCAGGCTTTTCCTTTCGGCAAAATCTTAGTATAAATGGCGCAAGAAAATTGATGAAAGAGAAAGGAGAATGACAGTGCTAAAATTGTATGATTTTAAATCCTCGCCCAACTGCCAGCGCGTCAAGGTCGTATTGGCAGAGAAGAATTTGCCCTATGAGATCGTGCCCATTGATTTGCGTAAACAGGAGCAAAAGACACCGGAATATCTCAAGCTGAATCCCTACGGCAAAGTTCCGGTGCTTACCGATGACACCACGGTGCTTTATGAATCCTTGGTTATCAATGAGTACCTGGAAGAAAAGTATCCCAATCCACCGCTCATGCCCAAGGACCTGGGCAGAAAAGCCAAGGCAAGGATCTTGGTCGATTACGGCATGGCTCATTTTGACAGCCCCTACCAAAAGCTCAGAATGGAGCTTACGAAGGATCCAAAGGAACAAAACCAACAAGTGATCGATAGCGCAAAAAGCGACTTGAAGAAGCTTCTACAACGCTTTGAGAACGAGATCGGTGATCAACAGTATTTGATGGGCGATTTCTCGTTGGTCGATGCCGACTTGATTCCCCGCTTCACCAGATTAGAAGGATTCGGTATCTTACCGGATCCATCGCTGCCTCGCCTCGGCAAGTATATGGAAAGAATGAAAGCGCGCCCATCGGTGAAAGCGATTCTCTAAGCTGTCGAACCCATCTCTCTTCGATCGTTCGGTCTTGAGATTCTATGGAGTTGCCGAAAAGCGGGTTTCTACTGACCGGCTTTTCGGCGCTCCTTCGCCCATTCATTCATCTGCTCGATAAAGGCTCGTTGCCAAAATATCACGGCGAACTGGCGATCGCCGGCCTCAAGAATCGGGTCCAAGCACGCTGGGATCGCTTCGCTATCCCGCATGTTTTTGCCGCTAACGAACATGATTTATTTCTCGCCCAAGGGTTTCTGCACGCGCAGGAGAGGCTTTGGCAGATGGAAATGAGCCGGCGGCTCTTTAGCGGCCGAATGGCCGAGATCTTCGGCGACTTTTCGCTTCCATGGCGAGATCTGTCGACGCAATTTCGCGGACGCTCTTGCGCTGATTTGGATTATTTTCTCAGGCTTCTCGGTATCCGCGCTGCCGCCGTGGCTTCGCTTGATGTTCTCCCCGAACAAGATCAGCTCCGTTTGCGCGCCTATTGTGACGGGGTCAATCACTATATCGAGCAGTGCGCGCGCAAGTTACCCTGGGAATTTCGTTTGCTCCGTCACGAACCCGAACTGTGGCGCGCGGAAGATACCTTGACCATCGGCAAAGGTCTCGGCTTTTTGCTTTCGACAGCGCTTTTTACGCGTCTCAATCTGATCGCCATTGCCGAACGGTTGAAAGACGAACCGGAGAAGCTCCGGACGCTCTACCCGTCTTACCCTGATGACGGGCCCACCATCACCCGTTCGATTAGGGATCAAATGAGCGGTCTTTGGCAATTCGCCAGCGGCTTGCTTGCGGCCACTGATTGGCATCCCGCCGGCAACGGCAGCAACAATTGGGCGATCGCGCCGAGCCGCTCGACTTCCGGCAGCGCGATTCTGTGCAACGATCCTCACCTCAGAATGACCCTGCCGTCGATTTGGTATCTGATGCATTTGAAACACGACACCAGCACGGCCGAGCAAGGCGGCTACGAAGTTTGGGGCGCATCAATTCCGGGTATTCCCTACATTCAATTGGGCCACAACCGCTGCATTGCATGGGGTATGACCGCGGCCGTGTGCGACGATGTCGAGATCTATCGAGAGAAAGTACATCCACTGGAGCCTGACTGCTACCTGGTTGGCTATAGGTGGCGGAAGTTTAAAACGCGTCGGGAACTGATCGGGATCAGGCGAGGGCGACAGCTCGAAAGAATAGTGCGGTGGAGCCGCCACGGCCCAATCATCGGTGATTTTAGCGGGGCGCAAAACAGCCGCGAAGTATTGTCGATCCGCTGGACAGCCCATGAGCCAAGCCGAGAATCGGTCGGCCTCTATGAAGTCAACCGCGCGCGCGACTGGCGGGAGTTCCAAGATGGTCTTCGCCATCACGGTTCGCCAAGTTTAAATTTCGTTTACGCCGATCGCGGCGGCAATATCGGTTACACTCTTGCCGGAAAAATACCGCGGCGCCCCGAAGTCCCTTCGTTGCTTCCGGTGGAAGGCTGGAATGAACGGAATGACTGGAGCGATTATATTCCCTTTGAGGAACTGCCCCGTATCTATAACCCGCCAGATGGTGCCGTTGCGACGGCAAATAACCGTGTCGCGGATTCAGGCTATCCTTACCTATCCCATTTCTTTGAGCCGCCGCATCGTATCCGGGGCATTCGTCAGCTCTAGAGCGAACGGGAAAAATTCTCCGCCAACGAGATGGCAGCGATGCAGCTCGACAACATTTCTCTCCATGCCATAGGCCTGATCGACCAACTCAAAACTGAACTAACTCAAATACCAAACGAGTTCTCGACGGTCAAAACCGCCGCCGAGAGGCTACTCTCTTGGGATGGTCGTTGTGGCGAAGTGAGCGTCGAGGCAGCGATCTTTCACGTGTTTCATCATCGGCTGCTGGTAAACCTGCTAAGCCCCACACTGGGGGAAGAACTCTTCACTGCCTACGTTGAGATTTTGAACCAATGTATCGTGCCCACCGATCGCATATTGAACGATCCCAACTCGGTTTGGTTCGCTTACCGGTCCAGATGCGAACTTGTCACCGTGTCGTTGCGTGATGCCTGTCTTGAGCTTCAAGAAACCCTTGGTGGAAAGCTAGAGGAATGGCATTGGGGCAAAATTCACAAGTTGCATCTGAACCATGCGTTAGGACGCTTAGATTTCCTGAAGCCTCTGCTGAGCGTGGGGCCGATGTCAATGCCAGGTGACGGCATGACAATCAATCTCGGCTTTTATCGGCATTCGAACCCGTATGCTCAAACTGTCGGCGCTTCCTTGAGATTCATTATCGATCTTGGAAATTGGCAAGACTCCGGCTTCATACTTCCTTCCGGACAGTCCGGCCATCCGCTGTCAGTCCATTATGCGGATCAAACGGATTTTTGGCTCAACGGAAAACGAATAACACTTTCTCCCGTACCTGGAGACGAAAACCTGGACAACACCGGCCTGATCCTTAAACCGGTTTAGCGTGGTATTGCGTTCGGGTGCGCTTGCAGCTAGAAACCTTACGGTAGCTCATACGAGACAATGCAAATCGATGCCGATCAAATTGCTGATCGCTGACGACGAACGACTGTTTCGTCAGAGTCTAAAGATCCTGCTCGAGTCCGGCACGGATATTAAAGTCGTGGCGGACGCGGCAAACGGCCAGGAAGCGGTCACAGGCGCACGCGAGACCGAACCCGATTTGGCGTTGTTAGACGTCGATATGCCGAAGATGGACGGGATCAAGGCAGCTCGACTGATCGGCGCGGTTTCGCCAAGGACCAAAATTCTCATGCTCTCGGTCCACCATGAGGACGACAAAATTCGCGCGGCGATCCGCGCCGGCGCGATGGGCTATATTTTGAAGGACACGGATCGTTCTGATTTCATCAACATTATCCGGCAAGCTCATGCCGGCAAGACCTCGTCCTCTCCGTATCTTGCGCACCTTGCCCTAGAACAAACCTCGACCCGGAAAGCAGATTCAAACCCGGTACGCATTAGCCAATTTGCCGACCGATTCGGTCTCACCGAGCTAGAGCTTAAGATCCTTCGCTTGGTTTCGGAGGGACTTAGCAACGAGGAGATAAGTGAGATTACTCGATTCGCCCGCGAGACGATCAAAGGGCACTTAAAATCACTTTTCCGCAAACTGGATGTCAAGAACCGAACTGAGGCAGCCGTTCTGGCAGTCCGCGAAGGGCTTGAATAACCCCATTGGGGGGTAACCCAG
>VBKY01000024.1 GCA_005879255.1 Deltaproteobacteria bacterium | reverse complement strand
GCCCATGCGGCCCAGGATAGTTTTCGCAGAAAGGAGCGAGTGGAGCAGGGGCTCAAGCAAGCGCGGGAGCAAGTGGCGGCAGTGGAGGCGATGAGCGAAGAGGAAACGAGTCGGCGCATATCAAAGGCGCGAAGCCGAGCGCAACGCGAGCGGCAGCAGCGGTTGGAGCAGGCGCTAGAGGAATTTGAAAAGCTGGCCGAAGAAGGCGGTGGCAAGGACAAAGAGAACAGACGGGTGAGCACGACTGACCCGCAAGCGCGGGTGATGAAGCAGGCGGACGGCGGTTTTGCGCCGAGCTATAACGTTCAAATCAACACGGATGCGGCCAACGCAGTGGTGGTAGCGGTCGGGGTGGTGCAAGCGGGTAACGACTTTGAACAATTGGAACCGGGGATCGACCGAGTGGAGCAGAACTTTGGCAAGACTCCCGATCAGGCGGTGACCGATGGCGGGTTTGTCAGCCGGGACAATATAGTGGCGATGAAGGAGCGGGGAATAGAGTTCATCGGGCCCTGTGGGGATGATGCGGGCAAGGGTAAGAGTTCCTATGAGGGGCGCGGAGTCAGTGCGCAGTATCACAGCTCGCAGTTTGTCTATGATGCAGAAAGCGACAGTTATCGTTGTCCGCAGGGAAAGACGTTGTCCTATGAGGGGAAAGAACAACGGCACACGCAGGTGAGCTATCGGTATCGCGCGCAGAGGTCGGATTGCCAGGGATGTCCGGTCAAAAGCCAATGCTGTCCTGGCAATCGGGTGACGGGACGATCGGTCCATCGCAGCGAAGAGATAGCCGAAGTGGCCGAGTTCCGCCACAAGATGCAGAGCGAACAAGCGCGCGAGATTTATCGCCATAGGGCGCAAGTGGCGGAGACGCCCAATCTGTGGATCAAGGCGAAGTTCGGGCTGCGCCAGTTCAGCGTGCGCGGATGGAGCAAGGTAGGGATGGAGGCGTTGTGGGCTTGCCTGACCTACAACATCCGCGTGTGGATCCGTCTGCGCTGGAGACAACCCGCAGCGGTGGCGACGGTGCCAGCGTAGTGAAAAAGGGGAAGAATGTCGTGTAGCAGGTAAAATCAGGGAATTTGGGCGGCTGATGAGCTGCACAAAAAGTCCAAATCAAAACAACCGCTGAGTGCGGTGGTTTTTTCTGAATGAAAAACCCGCCGACCCACAGGAACGATGCCGACCTCCAAATTACGATTTTTTCTCACGACCTGTGACTCTGCGGTGAGTCCTTCTTGTGCTCCTTTGGTTGCGGCTCTGGCGCGCTGTGCCTCTGCGGTGAAGACGCATGCCAAACTTACCGCAGCGTTTTCTGATTGAATCACAGCCCGTAAAGCGCTCGAGGGTTGTCACTGACGATCTTGTTCGCCACCGACCGGCTCAAGCGTTTGTCATCCAACACGCCACGAAGCGCGAGCAGCTCGGTTGCGCTGTCGGCGTGGCCGTAGTCGGTGCCGACGACCAGATTGTCTTCGCCGGCATGGTCAACGATGTAGGGAAGATCATCGCTGGTTTCGCAGCCGACGTAGAAACGGCTCTCGCGCAGCAGTTCTTTCTTGTTCAATTCTCTGCCCTGGAGATGGTAGCGCTTGGCGAGATCGGTGAGCACATAGGGAAGCCACTGTGCGCTGACTTCGAGAAAAGCCACCTTCAAGCTTGGAAAACGGTCGGGGATGCCGTCCATGATCATGTTGTGGAACGCGCCGACGAGCACCAACTTGAACTTCGAGAAGCCGATGGTTTCGTACTTGAAGTAATTGAACAGGATCGGACTTCCGGTGGCGGAATGAATGCAGATCGGCAAGTCCAATCGGCTCGCCGCGTCGTAGAGCGGAAAGAAGTAGGAATCGCTCAGCAGCCGATCGCACTCCGACCCGCGGAGAAAAATACCGACCGCGCCGTTCTCCTTGGCGAACTTTGCTTCGTCATAAACCTTGTCCATGCTGAGCAGCGGCAACACCGCGACCCAGCGCAGTCTTTCTTTTGCCTGGCTCCAGATCTCGGACATCCAGCGATTGTAACTGCGGCACAGCGCCAGCTCGATTTCGGGCCGCGGCGTGAGTGGAATAATAAAAATCGTCGGAAAAATGACTTGCACGTCGACGCCGAGCTCGTCGATGTGCTTGAGACGCGCGTTGACATCGCGCAATTCGCGCGAAGCCATCGGCGTGTTCTTGCCGACGTTGCGCGATTTGAGCCGCAGCGTGCCGTCGACCAGCCAATACTCATCCGTCGACGAGCCATCGTTGGGGCCGACGACCTGCGGTCTGAACCTGCGCTCGGCGCCCTCCATATATTCCCAGGTTTTTTCCGTTTCCAGGACGTGCGCATCGGCGTCGATCCTAAGCATGATCGGAGCCTCCGTTTGGCGTTTTTGCTGACGAAATTCCGAGCTGGGCTGGTTCATAACACCGGTTGCCGGCCGCGTCAACGAAGTATGGTTGACACAGCCTGACTCTGTGATAGTTCGTGGGTGACGCGACGCCGATTCGTCGCTTCAAGATCAACAAAAAAACAACCCATGCGACGATTCGATCTAGTAGAACCGACCACGCTCGAGGAAGCTTGCAGTGTCATCGTCGACAACGGCGAGGCGAAAGTTATCGCCGGCGGCACGGCGCTGCTCACGCTGATTAAACACGGCCTTTTCGTCCCCAAAACCCTCGTCAACTTAAAAAAGATCAAAGCCGCCGGCGAAATCAGCTTTGACCCGCAAGCGGGGCTGCGCATCGGCGCGCTGGCGGCGATTTACGATATCGAAGCGTCGCCGTTGGTGCGGCAACATTATCCGGTGCTCGCCGAAGCGTGTCACGTGGTGGCCAATATCCGCATTCGCAACATGGCTACCCTGGGCGGCAATGTGGCGCATGGTGATTATCAATCCGACCCACCGACGGTGTTGGTGGCCCTCGACGCTGCCGTGGAACTATTGAGCCGGGCCGGACGACGGCAGATAAAATTGACCGATTTTTTGAAAGGCAGTTACGAGACGGCGCTGGAACCGGGTGAATTGATTTCAGCGCTGATCGTTCCGCCGGCGGGTCACCTGCGCGGCACTTACACCAAGTTCACCACCGGCTCCTCGGAGGAGCGGCCCTGTGTCGGAATTGCCGCGTTAGCGAGCATGGACAAGGACATTTGCGTCGAGCTTCGCCTGGTGATCGGTGCGGTGTCGCCGAAACCGATGCGTTTCAAAAGCGGCGAATCGATGGCGCGGGGAGAGAAGCTTACAGCTGCATTGATCGAGCGCATTGCCTCGGACGCCGGCCAAAGCGTCGATCCGATCGACGACTTGCGCGGCACGGCCGCTTACAAGCGCCACGTGGTGCATGTGCTGGTTCGCCGCGCGCTGAGCGCAGCGGCGCAACATTAAAAGGGAAACCGAAGCATGTCTCTGGTCGGGACGGATGTCACGATGGTTGGAGGAATCGCCAAGGTCACCGGAGCGATTAACTATGCGCCCGATCTCGTACTACCGCGCATGCTCTATGCCAAGGCGCTCAGGAGCCCGTACCCGCATGCAAAGCTCTTGCGCGTGGACGCGCGCAAGGCGGAAAAGTATCCCGGCGTCGTCGCTGTCGTCACTCGCGATGACTTGACCGGCTTGAATCCCTATTTCGGACCGGTGGTCGACGATCAACCCGTGGTGGCCACCGATCGGGTGCGCCATGTAGGTGAAGTCATCGCGCTGGTAGCCGCGGCAAGCCGGGAGATCGCCGAAGAGGCGTTGGATCTGATCGATGTCGAGTACGAAGAGTTACCGGCGGTGTTCGATCTTCTCGAAGCCGCCAAGCCCGACGCGCCCGTGTTGCACGCGCAGCGCAATGAGACCAAGGCGGGCGTGCACCGCGAGGAATTCAATTTCGAGTTGGGCGGCAACGTTTGCAGCGTGTTCCGAGTCGAAGACGGAAACATCCAAGAAGGTTTTCAAGAAGCGGACGAGATCTTCGACAATACTTATACATTGCCGCCGGTGCAGCACGGCCATATCGAGCCCCATGCCGCCACTGCCTATTGGGAGCCGAGCGGCAAACTGGTGATGCATTCCGCTTCGCAAAATCCCTCCGGCGTGCAAGAGCAACTGGCGCAGATTTTCAAATTGCCGGAAAATCAGGTGCGCGTGATCGTGCCGCCTCTGGGCGGCGGCTACGGCGGCAAGACGCACGCGCGGCTCGAGCCCGCTCTTGCCCTGCTCGCGCGCAAGGCGCGCCGTCCCGTGCAGTGGGTTTTGACACGTGACGAGGTCTTTCTCACCGGTAGACGCTACGGCGCGGTGGTGAAAATCAAAACCGGCGTGAAACGGGACGGCACTATCATTGCGCGTGAAGTCCAGGTCTTTTATGAAATCGGCGCTTACGCGCTCAACGGGCCGGTCAACGCCAAAACCGGTTGTTATGTATCGAGCGGTCCCTACAATATCCCCAACCGAAGTCTGTCGACCTACTCCGTTTACACCAATTTGCCGCCCACGGGTCCGTTCCGCGGCGTCGGCGTGTCCCACGTGTGTTGGGCTTACGAATCCGAGATGGACGACATCGCGCGCCGGCTGGGTCTCGATCCTCTAGCATTGCGCCTACGACACCTGGTCAAAGAGGGTGATGTATTCGTCACCGGTGAAAAGCTGGTTTCTGTCGGCATCAGCGATTGTTTGCAGCGCACCGCCGTTGCGATCGGCTGGAAAGGGAAGGAAGAGCAGTCCGCGCCGCCGGCCGGGAAGGATGTGGTCCGCGGCAAGGGGCTTGCAGTCACAATCAAAAGCACGACGACGCCGACGACGTCATCGGCTCAGGTGCGTCTGAACGCCGACGGCTCGGCGATTCTTCTCACCAGCAGCGTCGATATGGGACAGGGGGCGTTGACTTCGCTGGCACAAATCGTCGGCGACGAGTTGGGATTGCCCTTTGAAAAAGTCTCGGTGAGTTTTCCGGATACCGACATTACGCCCTACGATAAGTCGTCGAGCTCGAGCCGCACGACCTTTCATATGGGCCAGGCAGCGCAGCAGGCGGCGGGCGAAATCAGAAATCAGTTGCTCGAAGTCGGGGCGAAAAAACTCGAAGCGCGGATCGAGGATTTGGAACTGCGGGACGGCGCCGTGTGGGTGCGCGGCGTGCCCAATAAACGGCTATCGATTCCGGATATTTTCACGGCACGTTTTGGGTCGTCAGTCGGCAGCATGTTCGGCGGCTGTTGTTTCAAGACCGAAGGGGGGTTGAGTCCCAAGACGGGAAAAGGCAAGGCCGCCGCATTCTGGTTCTTCTCAGCGTGCGGCGTCGAGGTCGAAGTCGATAGGGAAACCGGCAAGGTGCGCGTCCTGCGCATTGTGACCGCGGTGGACGCGGGCAAAGCGATTCATCCCAAACAGTGCGGGTTGCAAAACGAAGGATCGATGTTGTCGGGTATGGGCTCGGCGCTTTTCGAAGAGATGGTGTACGACAACGGCCAGCCGATCAACAGCAGCTTCTTGGAGTACATGCTTCCGTCTATGGAAGATCATCCGGCGGAGTTCTATTCCATATTGGTGGAAACGCCCCACCCCGAAGGTCCTCACGGCGCCAAAGGGGTGGGGGAAGCGGCGTTGCCGCCGGTGGCTCCTGCCATCGGCAATGCCATCGCCAACGCGCTGGGCGGCATTCGCATAAGAGACTTGCCGATCAAGCCGGATAAGATTGTCGCGATGCTCAATGCGGTCAACGAGAGAAGATAAATTGATGATCATCATCTCAACGACAATCAACGGGTCGCCACAGGACCTTACGATTAGACCCAATCAGACATTGCTGGAGTGCTTGCGCGACGATCTCTCGCTCAAAGGTTCGGTCGAGGGCTGCGGCGTCGGCGTGTGCGGTTCTTGCACTGTGTTGGTCGATGGCCGGCCTGTGAGCTCTTGTCTCATGCTCGCCACCAATGCGGCACGCAAAGAGGTCACGACCATCGAGGGATTGTCGCAGAGCGGCGAGCTCGACGCGGTGCAGAAGGCATTTCTCAAACATCAGGCTTTTCAATGCGGCTACTGCACGCCGGGCATGATCATGGCGGTGAAGGGATTGCTGGCGAATCATCCCCATCCTACGGAAGCGCAGACCCGCGATTATCTTTCGGGCAACCTATGCCGCTGCGGCACCTACGCCGAAGTGTTGACGGCGGTAAAAGAGTTGGCGGAAGAGTAAATGGTAGAGCGAAGCCGCGACATAATTATTCCTTCCAAAATCTCCCCTTCCCCTCTTTTCCAAAGAGGGGTGGAGTCCTGGAGGGAAACTTCCCCCTTTGAAAAAAGGGGGACAGAGGGGGATTTGACTGCGAAGTTAGCCGATCCCATAGTGTGGAATTTTTAATGATCGTCAACGTCACGCTAGGTCGATAAAAGCCCAAACGAATTTTGCATGGAAAGGAGTTACGATGATGGCAAGTCCAGTTCGCATTTATGCCGGTACCCAGGAAGGTTTGTTCGTCTGGCGTTCCAAAAACGGTTCCTGGGAGCGTGTGGCGGTTTCCTTCGAAACCGGCACCATCGATTCCATTGACGGGCTGCGAAGCCAACCCAACGTCGTCTATCTAGGCGTCACCCAAGACGGGCTTTATCGGACCGACGATGCCGGCCAGAGATGGCAACGGGTGTTCGAAGGCAATGTTCGCGCCGTGACCGTGGATCCTACCGATGAGCAGGTTCTATACGTGGGTATCGAGCCGATTCACCTCTACCGAACGGAGGACGGCGGCAAGAGCTGGGAGGAACTCACGAGCGTGCAGGATTTGCCCTCGGAGGTCAAAGCCAAATGGAGCTTTCCGCGTCCGCCGCACAGAGAACACGTGCGCCATATCTTCGTCCATCCGGATGATCCCAAGATTCTCCACGTCTGCCTGGAACACGGCGGGATCATCCGCAGCTTCGACCGCGGCAAGAACTGGCAGGACGTCAGCGGCGGCATAGACTATTTGGACATCCACCACATCAGCACTGCGCCGGGCCGGAAAGATCTCTATTTCGTGGCCACCGCTCGAGGATTTTTCAAAACCAGCGATCCCGGCCAGGGTTGGCAGCGCGCCGAGAATGGATTTTCGCGCGACTATTTTCACGATTTTGTTTTCCTGCCGGGCGCGACCCCGGCGATGCTGGTGGCTACGGCAGACAAGTCGCCGGGTTATTGGGATCGCCCGGAGCGCGCTCAGGGCGCCGTCTTCCGCAGCCGCGATCTGGCCGAGAGTTGGGAGCGTGTCGGGGTGGGCAAGTGGCTGCCGGAAAACATGCAGCAGATGGTCTGGGCGTTGGCCCAACATCCGGAAGACGCGTCGATCGTTTATGCCGGTCTCGGCGCCGTGTCCCGCGGCCGTTCGGCAGATGCCACACAGAAAGGTCATGGGGACATACTCGTGAGCACGGATCAGGGAGACAGCTGGGACCGGCTGCCGGTGGATTTGCCCGCTGACCGCGTGCTGTTTGTCGCTGCTGATGCTTAATCTTGGCAGGCCAACAGCTGCAGGTTTATCGGAGGACAAATGAAGTTCCGTCGAAGCGCGTACTTGGGAATGGCTCAGCTATTTTTATTGATGGGCTTGCTGGCGCTATTCACCGAGCCGGCCTGCGCGCAAAATCCGGATCTTATCCAGGCGGCGAAGAAAGAGGGCGAGGTCGTCGTATTCGGCTCGCTCGAGAACGACGTCGCTGCGGCGATACACAAGGGATTCGAGGCCAAGCACGGCATCAAGACCAATTACTTCCGCGGCTCATCGACCGTCATGATGGATCGCATCACCGCCGAGCACCGCACCAGCAGGATGAGCTCGGATGTCGTTTTCACGACTTCAGAACCGATGAAGTTCATAAACAAGGAGAAAGGACTTTTTGCTCGCTACATTTCACCGTCGGCGAAGGACTACGACAAAAAATTGATCGATGACTTTTTTGGCCCCAACTATCGCAGCGTGATCATCGGCTTCGTCTACAACAAAAGCATCATCAAACCCGAGGACGCGCCAAAATCCTACGAGGATATCGTCAACCCGAAGTGGAAAGGGAAGATTGCCATGGGCAACCCGACCCTCCACGACACCACCATCGACTGGCTCTCGAGTCTCCATACCGTCTTCGGTTCGGCGCAAAAGGCCAATGACTGGATCAAGCGGCTAGCCGCTTTGGAGCCGCTCCTGCTCGATTCCATGGTCCCCGGTGGCGAGCGCATCGCGTCGGGAGAAATGCCCCTCGGGGTCGCCTACGTGAAGTATGTTCACCTGTGGAGTCGAAAAGGCGCTCCGGTGGACTACGTCAAAGGACTTCCCGTTTACTTGGGCGATGGCAATTACATCGGCCTCACGGCGAAGGCGCCCCACCCCAGCGCCGCCAAACTTTACATCGATTACTTTCTCGGCCAGGAGAGCTCGGAGATCATGGCCAACGTGGGCGAGTTCGTGAACCGCCGGGGCATCTATCCGCCCATCGACGGCGCCGATCAGGTGGCCGGCAAGTTTGTCCAAGTGGTCTCTCTGACGCCGGATGAATACTCAAAGAAGAAAGAAGAATTTCGCCAGATCTTTCGGCGTTAGCTGGCCAACGACCCCGAAACCGAAGTCCGTTCCAATCGTTCAACCGCTGCGCTACGTTCAAAACGTTAAAGACAATTGCAACTCGGAGAGGGAACTTCCCCGTTTCGGGAATTCTTGAAACCGGAAATGAAAGAATCGACGGACCTGAGGTGCCGATTCTGCACCTCAGGTCCAGTTTTGATCTCTAGAAATTCTGCGTCTATCTGGGTTCGATTGCTAGTTGCGAAATCTTCAGCGCGACGCCGAGCGGCAATGGATTATCGCCGGTACTCAAAGCCGTGCCCAGTCTCTCCAGCTCCCAGGATGAGACCTTCTCTATCCTAACCTCTTCTTTTGCGGCGGTCTCCACCTTGTTTGCTGGCGGAGGCAATTTGATCAGGTATTTTACATTGGTCCCATCGCT
>VBKY01000702.1:3131-4589 GCA_005879255.1 Deltaproteobacteria bacterium | reverse complement strand
AGCCGGGTTTGTCTAAGTCAGGCGGCACTTTATAGCGCGTCCGCGGTCTATTCACCGCGATTCCCCTCGCCTCTTCCGCGAACGCGCGTTCCATCGCATCGATACAATCGCGCATCTTCAAGACCTGACGAACTTCCGGGTCACTTATCAGCAGCATAAAAGTACCCTTGCGGGACATTCCTCATGTATTCAGTTCCACCGACAAAAATACAGCCACAATCAGAGACCAAAACAGCTTCGCAACCGCCTCCCCTACGACCTTTACAGGGTTTATGATACCGGCTATACCAATCTCAAAATTGAACTGTCAATGAGAGTAATCGATCATGATCTTTCTAACTAACGAACATATCCAGCAGGTGCTCGACATGAAAACCTCCATCGAGGCGATGGAAGACGCCTACCGGGAGCTGAACGAGCAGCGTGCGGGTTACCGGCCGCGCATCGATTTTTACGTGCCGCAGGAGCCGCACTATTATCGATGGGGCACCATGGAAGGCGCCTCGCGCAAGCTCGGCGTTTTCGCGATTCGCATGAAATCGGACATGCTCGCCTGGGAAAGCCAGGATGGCTTCATGGTCGAAGATAAATTTTGCATGGAGCGTGGCCGGTACTGCGGCTTGATTTTCTTGCTCAGCACGCGCAACGCCGAACCGCTGGCGCTCATGAACGACGGCTATCTGCAGCACATGCGCGTCGGAGCTTGCGCCGGACTGGGGACGAAGTATCTCGCACGAAAAAATTCGACGGTGTTAGCCATGATCGGCTCCGGCGGCATGGCGCGAAGCTACGCCGAAGCGATCAAGCATGTTCGCCCCATCGAAGTCATGCGCGTATTTAGTCCGACCAAGGCAAACCGCGAAACGTACGCCGCGGAGATGACGGAAAAGTTGGATCTCGAAGTGATCGCCGTGGACTCGCCGGAAAAAGCGCTCAAGGGTGCCGACATTGTGTCACTGACGACAGACTCTTTAGTTCCGGTGATCAAAGCTGAATGGCTAGAACCCGGCATGCACATCAACAACGTGCGCAACAACGAAACTGGCTCCGACGTGCTCGCGCGCGTCGACATTCGAGCCCGCCTCGGCACCTCCACGCTGTTCGCCGATCGTAGCGCGCCCGAAGTCGTCACCGGCAGCGACGGCATGTTCGGCTTCATTGCCGGCAATGCGGAAGAAAAGAAGAAAATTCCGTCTTCGGCGCATTCCGAGCTCGATAATCCTAACATTGGCACTGTTCCGGATATCATGGCCGGGCACTGGGCCGGCAGGACCAACGATCAGCAAATCACTTTTCTCAACAACCAAGGGACACAAGGTTTGCAGTTCGCCGCGGTGGGAGGAACAGCGTACAATCTCGCCAAAGCCAAGGGACTGGGCCACTCGCTGCCGCTCGAATGGTTTACGCAAAAGATCAGAGACTAAAATAGTTGGAGTGGTGGAGTGAGAAACACTGGAG
>VBKY01000702.1:0-3054 GCA_005879255.1 Deltaproteobacteria bacterium | reverse complement strand
TCCATTATTCCAATCTCGGAATACTGGAATATTGGGTAGGACGAATTCCGAACTACCCATAATCCAACATTCCATTAATCCATTACTCCAATCTTCCAGGAGATCTTCATGTCCAACCCGGCTCGACTTGCCGATTTCTATCATCGCTTTCTCGGCACCGCGGAATTGGGCCGTTCGCCCGAAGGTGATATCTCAATCACCGATGGCTTCTACAATCTAACTTTTTTCAAGAGACGGCCGGCGCTCAGCGAGATGAAAATGGATCTCGGTCTGCATCACATCGGGCTTGAGGTCGACGATCTCGAAACCGTGAAAGGGAAATTTCTCGCACTCAATCCACGCGGCGTGATTCTCCAGGAACCGAACGATATCCACCACGGCGAAATTCGTATCCACGATCCGGAATGCCTGCCTGTGAGTATCTCGACGAACGGCTTCGGCGTTCCGAATAACAAAGAAAAACAATTTCCACGGATTCGCCACATTGCCTACAACGCGCTCGATCCGGAAATAATGTTGCGTTTTTACATCCACGTCTTCGGCTTGCGCGAAATACCACCGAGCTACGTGCGCCGCCAGCAAGGGCTTGACAATCGGTTCTGCGCTGACGGCAAAACCAATCTCGCCATTCATCCCTTCTACTCTCCCGTCGAAGGACACGAAGCGAGGTTCGGTATCAATCACGTGGGCTTTCTCGTCGGCAACATGCAGGCGACTATGGGTGAATTAAGCACCGTCATGAAAATAGCCCAACGCCCATCGACCCGGCTCTACGCGGAATTCCGCTTCCGCGATCCCGAAGGCAACGCATTGGATCTATCGCAGACCAAGGGCTGGGAAGTGGACGTTGGTAAGTGGGAGACGGCGGCTTAGCTTTCGTTCAAGGTTCAAGGGTTCAAAAGTTCAAGGTAAGACTCGTAGGATGGGTGGAGCACAGCGATACCCATCGATCCAACGGAAACAATTTAGCGCCATGTGGAATTTAAGAATGAATATTTCAACTAATTTGGGATACGGAAAAAAAGCGGAAGTGTTAATCAACGAATGGTCTTATCAACCGATATCATCAAGGCCCGAGCAGTTTTCCGCAATATGAAAACGCTCCTTAGTCGTAAATAAGCTCGTTTCCGAAAACTCCTGCAAATCGTGCGGTTTTGGGAGGCATCAACCAGTTTTTTTGTCGAGGATTCGCCAGGCCTCAGTTGGATCCTTGGCGGGCTCTTCTTTTTCGTCGGAGGTGTCTTCGCGCTCGGCTCTCTCGATCTGGCCACAAACGCTGCTGAGCTGAGTTTCGGTGTTCGGACCGTCATCTTTGTCCTCGGGACGATAGGCGTGGGCACCGGCGTTTGGGTTTGGAAGCGTTCGCCCCTCTCTCGAGTCCAGGTCAATGTGAGCGATCGGTACATCTTCATCAACCGATGGGGAATTACCGGCCGTGAGAGAACCCCAGTGAATTTCGCAGACGTACTCGCTGTCGAGCTCGAAACCGGCACGGATAGTGAAGGAGATCCTGTTTATCGGCCGATCCTACGATTGCGCAACCAAGCCCCTGTGTTACTTTCGCTGCTGCATGTTCATGACAGAGCGCAGGTTGAACGCGTGATTCGCGAGATCGCGATTAGGATCGACCGCTAAGAATTTAATGCCGTCGGCGTCATTCCTGCGATTGGAGAAAGAGCTCCGATCTCCTTCCCCTTTGAGGGGGAAGGATAAAGGAAGGGGTGATTTGACCCGCTCTCGCACCCCCATCTTAATCTTCTCCCGTCGAGGGGGAAGGAATTGTTCGAATGATTGCGACACATATCGATTGCTGTGGCGATATTAGCCAAAACAAAATTCTCATCCGACGAAATGAAACCCACCGTCGACGTTGAGCAGTTGGCCGGTCATGAAGTCGCTTTCCGACGACGACAGGAAAAGCACTGTTCCAACTAAATCGTTTTCGACTTGGGAACGCTTGATGCTGCGCTGTTGGGGCGCGGAGTTTTTCGTATTGCGCATCGACCTGACGGCCTTCGGTGACGACGAATCCGGGGCTTACGGTGTTGACGCAAATATTCCACTCGCCCAGCTCGCGCGCCATCGCGCGCGTCATGGCAATCAGCGCGCCTTTGGACGTGACATAGTGGATGTAGTTGGGATTGCCGGTCAGCGCGACGTTCGATGAAATATTGATGATCTTGCCCTTCTTCTGTTTCTGCATGTGCGGCACAACCGCTTTAGCGCAAAGCCACGAACCGCGCACGTTGACGGCCATCGCTTTGTCGAACTCTTCAACCGTCATTTCCCAAAACGGTCCCTTCCACACCGTCATGAAATAAGCCGCGTTATTGATCAGCACGTCGACAGTGCCAAATTGTTTCACCGTCTCTTCCACCATCGCCTTGACGCTGTGCTCGTTGGAAACATCGCACGCCATGCTGACGGCGGTGCCACCCATGTCCTTGATCGCTTTAATCATGTGGTCGGCACTAGCAAGATCTGGCAAAGATAACTTCGCGCCTTCTTTGGCAAACGCCATGGCATAAGCCTTGGCAATTTTTCCACCGCCGCCGGTGATGATCACTGATTTATCTTTGAAACGCATCAGAACTCCTCGCTGGTAAGTAGTGAGGAGTCAGGAGTGAGGAGTTTCGATTGTATACCCCTGACCACTTACTATTAACCGGACACATGTCAGATGATGTCGAACACTTTAATCCTGAATCGTGTACATGCCACATGATGTCGAACATTGATTTTGTGGTGACAATAGCGAGTAGCCGCTCCGTTATTCCGAGCCCTTTTACGACGGTAGATATTAGATTTAACTTCTAACGCAATCATGGCGAATTCTCTAAATGCTTTGTGTCCACTGACATTCACGTTCGGGATCATATGGCACTTACGTGTTCGACATCAGGTGGCAGCTGCCGATTAACCCCTTACCGTTTTTAGCCCACAAAATGTGCGCCGCCGTCGACGTTGAGCAATTGGCCGGTCATGAAATCGCTGTCGGCCGACGCCAGGTACATCACGGTGCCGACCAAGTCGTTTTCGACTTCGGTGCGTTTC
>VBKY01000699.1 GCA_005879255.1 Deltaproteobacteria bacterium | reverse complement strand
GGGAAATCAGATCGAATCCCCGGTTATCGTTCTCAACGCTGACAGCTTCCCATCCGCGGGCACGCTCATAGGCAATGACAGTGTCAACGGCCATCCGTTCGGTTGCATCGTCAGAGACCAGGCGGGCAAAATCAGGCTTCGCTCGCTCCGGGTGAGGGAGTATCCACGCGCAGCCGTGACGTTGAATATTGCTGATGGTGCAGTGCCGCTCCTGCTGAAGCTCTTGGCGCCTGCGTTCCAGCCGGCCAATCAATTCGTCAAGCCGATCTTCAGCTTGCTTGATGTTTCCCGGTATTGACGGGTTGCTGTCGCCGCTCTCGCGTTGGCTTACCAACTCGGCGAGCTTCAGGTTCTGACGGTGGATCAACTCGTTGAGGCTGATCTCCATGTGCCTAGAGATAGTTTCAGTTTCCTTTTCGCGCTGAGCCGTCACCTCTTTGAGAAACCCGTCCAACGCTTCACCGACGAGATAGTGCTCCAATGCAGCGTGATCGTTAAGCAATGCTTCCGGCACAGGCGTCCCCGGCGGTGCTGGAGCTAGATCCAACAAGAACGTGGGCTGGCGCAGCGTCATCGACCGGTCTACATTCTCCTGCACGGCAAACAATCGGCGATGAAGCACGTGACCGTGACCGTCGTGAATCGCAGCGGAATAAATGTTGAGCCGTGATGGCTCTTTACAGTGCAGGTCGAAGAACACTGCACCTCGTTGCAGATCGTCGCGCACGCGCTCTTGCGCGTCCTCGCGCACCACCTCGAAAAGTGGATGCCCGGGAGTAACCCATTCAGAAGTGGCGTCCGACAAAAGAAGCCGCTTGTCGAAGACCACCTGCTTATACTCGCGGCCAAGTTTCCCGAAGCGCGGCTCCAGACGCTCTCCGACGGGCCAGATGGCCTTTGGCCGTCTCGGAAATCTGCACTCCCGCGATGGGTGCCGCGTTTAGAAAGAATTCTTCGATAACTTCCGGGACGAGCCGGCGCTCTTTAGCCTCGGCTGATTTGCCGACGATCACTGAGAGATTCAGCTCACGTTTCGCCAGGCCTTCTAAAGTAGAGTTGGTGATGTCGCGGAAACGGTCGCTGTCCACCTGTTCCACAATCCGCTGCTTGATCAGCTCTTCGGTCATGTTGTTGTGGGCGTACATGTCGCGCAGCATCCGTTAGAGCTGGTTGGCAGGAAATATATCGCCCAGAACATTGAAGACCTTGCAGGTTTTTTTGGGGTCGAGGTCGTCTTCGATTTGCGCGATGCGCTCGAACAGCTTTTGGAGAACCCGTCCTTCGCGCGTGTTGGTCGTAACGAAGTTGAAGATCAGGCAGTCTTTTTCCTGCCCATATCTGTGAATGCGGCCCATACGCTGTTCCAGGCGGACGGAATTCCAGGGGATATCGTAATTGATCATCAGCCAGCAGAACTGGAGGTTGATGCCTTCTCCCGCCGCCTCAGTGGCGACTAACACCTGGCAGGACTCGCGAAACTCTCGCTCGGCGTAGATCCGACTGCCTGGTGTGTCTCGGTCGCCGATCTTCATGCTGCCGTGAATCTGGGTCAGCGTGAGCCCCCACTCGCGAAGTTTACCGAGCGGTCGCCCATCCTTGCCGTCGCCAGCGAGGAAGTCGAGGGTATCCTTGTGCTCGGTGAACACAAGAAGTTTTACGGTGGGATCGGAAAAGAGCCGTTCCTTGGTTAGCAGATCACGGAGGTGACGCACCTTAACTTCCGCCTCGACCGCTTCAAGTGTCCGAGCGTGCTGGATCAAGCCTGTGAGTTCAATAATTTCTTCCCGCAGGTCGTTGGGATTGTATGACGCAACCACATCTTCGAGCTGTGCGATGATTTCCTGCTGCTCGTCTTCAGGCAAATCCTCAAAGTCTTCGGGGAGACGTTTGTTGATCTGCTCTTGGCGATATTTTTCGGGATCTTCCCAGATTTTTTCTCGCTTATCCTTCATTCGCTCCAGCGTGCGCCGCACCGCGTAAATACTAGACGCGAATCGGCGTTGGAGCATGGCCATCGTAAAGCCCACGGCCCGAGCGCGGGAAGAATCCTCGCCTGCGGCGCGGATAGATTGATCTTCAACGTAGCGGGTCAAACGATCGTAGAGATCAAGTTCGTCGTCGCTGATTTGAAACGGAACCGTCTGGACGTTCCGGCGGGTGAACAACTGTTTAACCACGCCAGTGTCAGGGTCAGGGAATGTTACCAAGGCTTCCTTGATACGGCGCAGGTAAAACGGCGCTTCGTGACGCGCCATAGCCTCCTCCAAGCTTTTCACATCGCCGTAAACGTCCTTATCGAGGAGCGAGAGGAAAAGGCAAAAGTTTTCCGGATCGCCCTTGTGGGGCGTCGCCGTCATCAAGAGGTAGTGATCCGTCATCTGAGAAAGCGACTCGCCAAGCTGATACGCCAGGGTTTTTTTGTCGGCGCTATAAGCGCTCATCTTGTGCGCCTCATCGACGATGATGAGATCCCAATGGCTGCGAAGCAAAGACTCCTTGGCGTCTTCGATGCGGGACACCCAAGACACCGAAGTAATTAGTTGGTTCTTATCTTGCCAAGGGTTACTGCCATAATTGGCGCGCAGCACGTCGCTACGGATAATTTCGAAGTTCTCGCGAAACTTGTCTTTGAGCTCTCGCTGCCACTGAAAAGATAGACTGGCCGGTGCGACAATGAGTGTGCGCTGCACCAAACCGCGAATTTTTAACTCCTTAATGAGCAGGCCCGCCATGATGGTTTTGCCGGCACCCGGATCATCAGCCAGCAGGAAACGGATGCGCGGCAGCTTGATAAAGTAGTCGTAGACGGCTTCCAACTGGTGCGGCAGCGGGTCAACACGGGCAATCGAAAGCGAGAAGTATGGATCATACTCGTAGGCCAGACCGAGACGCAAAGCTTCAATCCCGAGACG
>VBKY01000143.1:57329-68615 GCA_005879255.1 Deltaproteobacteria bacterium | reverse complement strand
TCATACCCCGATCGGACCATCGTCGCTGCCTGGGATTCACAGTTAGAGGAAACACGACATGGGCCGTGGTTCAAAGAGCTGTTGCTACGAAGCGGTAGCGAACTGTTTCCCCGCTTTGCGGTTTGCTACGCGGAGCTGCGCGCTTTGCCTCGCAACGCGCGGCGAACGCTACAACGTCAGATTGCGTGCTCCCGCGAGCTGGCGGCGATCTTTCCTGAATCGCTACAAAGCAGCACGCTACAACAAAAGCTGGCGCGCTCGTTGGCCGGAGCCGCGCTGTTGCTCGCCCTCTGGCAAGGAATGGCGTCGGCCGCCACCATCACCGTCACCACAAAAGATTCTCGCGTCAGGCCGGACGGTCAGTGTTCGCTGATAGAGGCTATCGTCAATGCTAATGCCGACGCTGCGTTCTTCTCTGACTGCGAGCCGGGTAGCGGACCCGATACCATTGTGCTGCCAACAAAGGGTAACGTAAGTGTCAGGGCTCAGTACGATAACACCTATGGACCCACCGGTCTGCCTCTCATCACCAGTCAGATCACTATCGAAGGTAATGGCGCCAGGATTCGTGGCCAAGGGAACACCTTCCGTCTTTTCGCCGTGGGCAACTCCGGGGACCTGGCACTACAGAATGTGAATCTGAGCGGGGGGTCTTCTTTCAATGGCGGTGGCGTATTTAATAACGGCACTCTCACCATCCAAGACAGCACGATCTCCGGAAATACGGGTGATGGCGTGTCGAACCACGGCTCACTCACCATCGAGAACAGCACCATCTCAGGTAACAAAAACGGCGCCGGCGTCTCGAACGGCGGCCTCGTCTTACGAAACAGTGCGAGCTCGCAGAGTCCTTTCAAGACTGGGCCCTTCTGTTTCCATTACTACTCTTTCTATTACTACAGTGGCGTTTATTGTTATTACAATTATTCCGGCGCTCTCACCATCACTAACAGCACCATTTCGAAAAATTCGGGTGGCGGGATATCCAATAAGTCCGGCACTGTCACCATCGCCAACAGTAACATCGAAGGTAATGGCGCCAGGATTCGTGGCCAAGGGAACACCTTCCGTCTTTTCGCCGTGGGCAACTCCGGGGGCGATTTGAGCATCGCCAACAGCACCATCTCGAAAAACTCCGCTCAGCGGGGTGGTGGCATATTTAACCGGGGCACTTTCACCATCGAGAACAGCACGATCTCGGGTAACAAAGCCGGCGACGATGGCGGCGGAATATTCAACGCCAGCAATCATAACGCTCCCGCCGGGGATTTGAGCATCGTAGATAGCACAATCTCGGAGAATCGAGCCAAAGATGCCGGTGGCGGTTTGTTTAACGATGGGTCTCTTACTATGTCCAATACCGTCATCTCGAACAACAAAGCACGATTTGGTCCAGACGTTTTTCCGTAAAAGCGAAAATCAGGCCTTAACAATTCGCTGCTTTCAAACCAACGTAAGCCTGATTATGCCCCTCAGCGATGAGCGGTTATGAACTCATTAGAATTTCTTATCGGGTTACAGCAGGCGAGCTTAGTGCCATATTTTTTTGGCATAATTGTTGTCGTTGCAGGTTGTAATGTGCCGGGGTTGAGAACCATAACACCGACAAACGCGCCGCCAAATATTTCCTATCTATTGTCAACAGACACACGGGCACACAGCGGTATAACCATAGGCGGGCGTGGCTACTTAGGTCATGAAATTGTAGCTGCTGCAGACGGGGTCGTTGTTTTCGTTCATTACGGAGAGCGTGCGGGTTATCACGTTCGAATTCATCATGGTCTCGATATCGATAGACCAGATATCTATACGGAATATTTTCACGTCTATGAGCATGTCGTTAAGGAAGGAGATCAAATCAAGAGAGGACAGACGATTGGATCAATAGGGCGACGCGGTGCCCGTGGAGGTCTGAGAAGAGTTCTTAATCAACACTACCACTACCTCGTGGTTTACGGAGCGGAACGTCCGGGAAACTATTCTCCGTTGGACCCTCACAATTACTGGTTTGGAATAGATCAGTATAAGGTGGAACTCGAAAAAGGCCTTAATATTGGGCCATTCTTAATCCCGTGTTTTGATCCAAATAAAAATTACCAAAGAGAACCAGTACGATTTACATATCCGGTCAGATGCAATTGACACATAACGGGGCGAGTCAAAATGGACCGACAGTCCTTTTCTTGATCGAAGGGCTAAATCGAACGTCCGCGCCCTAATGCGCTCACGTTAGGGTAGTATCGCTTTTCCCGCTTCGAGCGACATCTGGCTGCCTTTCTCAGGCAAAATACCTCCTGATGGGTCGTAGTTCACAGAGAAAGAATGTAATGGAGTTCTGCCGATACGCCGGTCCGGTCGGCCCAGCGCTGCAAATATCGTTTGTTCAGCGTTTTTCCGGATCGTTCCAAAACAGAAAGGGCGTCCTCAAAGTCTCTGGGCCGGCCAACCTTTAGCTTTTGAATGATGAAGTCTTCCGGAGAGACGAGCCAGTAGTAGCGTCCATCCATCCGTCTCCTCCGTTTCCTTTGGAAGATTTGTCGATCGTGTTCATCACGGCGGCGCAACACATCAACGGTGGTTTCCCGGAACTGGAAACGAACCTGGAAGCCTCTGAGCAGGGGATTCCATTTCAGCCATGTTTCATCGAGTTCGAACCCCTCGCGGATGACGCGGTCACTGAGGCGACTTAGCTCCTCCTCGTCCGCGAATACCAAGAAATCCACATCGTTCGTCGCTCGGGATGTCCCCCATACGGATAATGCCCACGCTCCAATCAGCGCGTAGCGAACTCGTTCGCTTCGAAAACAAGCCACGATACGTTTCAAAAGCTCGGGCGTGCTACCCTCTGAAATATCGCTCACGCTCTTTCTTCCATTTCGCTATCTGGCGCCCTTGAGCGGCACAGAAGCGAGCGAGCAACAGCCGGCGCTCTTTCTCGATCTTTTCCTCGCTGGCACCCGGGTGCTCGGTTCGAATAGACTCCCGGAACCAACGACGCGCGGTTTCGGATAGCTCGGCGCACTGGCGGAATCCCTCTTCCGCCGTACGGGGGAATCGGACGGTTTTCAGCTCAGCTTTCACGAGATCCATCCGTCGGAGCCACCGGGGAACTTTATTTTCGCGCTTCATTGAGCATCCTCGTCGGGTTCTCAGCTTCGATGGCTATGACATGGGACTTTGAAATATGACAGAAGCGGGCGTTCAACCTATCAGAGAATTAAGTCCTCAGTTATTTCTCGGAACTTTTGATTTGCTCCCGAAGCGCCTCTAATGTCGGCGCAATCGGCGCGAACTCTTTCTCCGAGAGTCGAATCGCCTCCGGCTGCTTCAAACCATGGCCGGTGAGATTGCAGACGACGATATCATCGACGCCGATCACTCCGTCATCGCGCATTTTCTTTGCTGCGGCGACAGAAGTCGCTGCGGCAGGCTCGGCGAAGATTCCGGCAAGGCTGCCGGTGAGCGCTTGAGCTTCGAGAATCTCTGTATCACTTAGAGCAACTGCGGTCCCATTCGACTCGCGCAATGCAGCCAGCGCGCGCCAACCGAGCGACACCGGATTGCCGACCTGAATACTCTCGGCAACGGTTTCGCGCGCGACCATAGGCTCGACATCGTTCAGTTCCCTTTCGAATGCAGCGACAATCGGCGCGGCCGCTTCGCTCTGTGCTGCGACAAGTTTCGGCGCGCGATCAATCCAGCCAAGCGATAAGAACTCCTGGTATCCTTTCCACATGGCGTAGATGCCGGTGCCGCCGGCGGTTGGATGAATCACCCAATCCGGGATTCCCCCATCCAGCTGATCGACCATTTCGTAGGCGTAAGATTTTTTCCCTTCGTCACGATACGGGTTTGACGATAGACAATCGTACCAGCCGAATTCTTGCACTGCCGCTTTGTAGAGCTTCGCTACTTCGTTATCGAAGTCGCCGTAGACGACGATCACCGTCGCGCCGTAGGCGCGGGCCTGAACAATTTTTGATTGCGCCGTTCCCGATGGCACCATGACAATGCTTTTCATTCCGGCGGCAGCTGAATACGCGGCAACCGAAGCCGCAGCATTTCCCGTTGAAATTACCGTCGCGGTGGTAAAGCCAAGCTCCTTTGCCACCGAAATACCTACACTATTGCTGCGATCCTTTAACGAACCCGTCGGCAAAACCGTATCGTTTTTCAAGTAGAGATGCGGAACACCAAGCCTTTCTCCGAGTCGCTTGGCGTTTATCAGCGGCGTGTTTCCTTCACCTAGTGATACAATGGACGATCGATCCGCGACCGGGAAGAAATCGAACCAGCGCCAGATCGATTGATCGCGGCTTTGCCGCATCGCATCGAAGTCCATTCGTGTGAGATCGCCGACCTCGACGTTGACTTCGAAAACGCTTCGGCAATCCGGACATTGAAAAACCGTTCTGGAAGCTGGCTCATGCCCACACTTCGGACACCGAAGTTTGCCTATCACGCCCATAGGATCTGTCCAGTGACGAGGTGGGCGGTTAAGAAATGCCACTCGTTCAAAAGTTCAAGGTTCAACATTCAACGCTGGGGAACGGTTCAAGTCGTTCAAATCGTTCAATCATTAAACACGGCGATTTTCCAATCCTCCATTACCCCATCACTCCCGTACTCCAACCTTGCTGCCTCTACCGCGTCCGCCGTTCGATTTCGTTCAACGACTTCTCCAACTCCCCCTCCAAGTCGGCCACATCGAATCCCACAGCTCTGGCGCCGTCCAAAGTCGCGATACAGATCATGATCAGATTGAGAGTTTCTCGCGGCGGTGGCTCATCTGGATGATCGTAAAGATGATGATCCACCCGCTGTTTGAGTGTGTGAAAGTCACTCAGGCAAACGACCGGCGGTAAGTCTTGCACTGGACCGGAATTCTCGGTGGACGGCGCAAAAGCAACGCCGCCCGGTTCGACCAGGGCAATCTGCTTGCCGTTTTCGAACAAGAGAACGAGATAAGTGTCGGTCGTCTCAGGATGAGTTTTTTCTTCGAACGCCGTCATATCGCGCCACGGCAGATTCACGCTCTTTCCCGACGCAACGTCAAGAAGAGCCGAAGTCTCTTCGTCGTAGAGCACGGCGTGTTGATGGCGCCCGATCCACTGATGCACGGACGACTTGGCTTGGTCAATATTCTCCATGAAGATATTCTACCATGCGCCGTCGCTCTTCCCAGCACTTCCCGTGACGATGTCCGGATTGGCCAGATTGATATTCTCGGGCTCCATAGTACCCTCGATCTCAAAGCCATCGCACCTATGCGCCAACGAAAACGAAGTCAGCGATGAAAAGTTCATATTCGGAAAAGAAAACGGCGCAGTGCCTGCTGTTGGCTTATTGTCTGTTTATTGTCTATGGCAGTTTCATTCCCTTTCACTTCAACTTCAATCCCAACTTCGTGCGCTGGCGCTGGTCGATATTTCTGACGGAGTCGATTCACAGCCGCATTATGCGCGCCTCGCTATCGGATGTAATCAGCAATGTATTGCTCTTCGTGCCGTTCGGAATCCTGCGTGTGTGGGTAGAGACGGCGAGCGACCAACGCCGACGGATGGTTCCTTCGACGTTGCTTACGAGCATTTACGGACTTCTGTTCGGAGTCATTATTGAATCCGGCCAGACATTGTCGCCGTGGAGAAGCCCATCGCAGCTTGATGTCTTATGCAATGGATTCGGTGCTTTCTTCGGCGCGCTTGGGGGTTTTGCGCTGGTCCGCGCCTTTCGAGAATCCCTCCGAATTGGCTTGGTTCAAGTTCTGCGCGACCAACCGTCGTTGCTTGTGCTCGGCTATCTACTCCTCGGAGTTTTCGTCGACTCCTACTACCCTTTCGGAGTGACATTGGATCGCTCCACCCTATGGAACAACTTGCAACAAAGCGAGTTCATTCCTTTCAAAATGTTTGTACATCGTTACTGGTTGGAGCTCTTGATCGAAAAAGTAGCGGTTTTTGCCGCCATCGGCTATCTCATCTTGATTAATTTGCAACGCCGATGGCGCACCGGAGCGGGTCTGGCTTGGCTCTTGTGCAGCGCCGTCGCTTGCGCGATCGAGATCGGCAAACTGTTCTTTGCCGCGCGGGCATTTTATTCGGACGATGTAATAATGGCTTCGCTCGGTGGGCTCTTGGGGATTATCCTGCTTCCCAGTTTGTCCGCTCTGGGCGCGGTGAAACGTCATCGGGAAATCATCTGGTTCATGCTCCTGCTCGGCTTTTTGGTCTATTTTGAACTTTCACCGTTCGATTGGATATCCCCGAGTGAACTGACGGACCGATTTTCTCGGATCGAATGGCTTCCTTTCAAAGCTTACTATTCCACCGAACCGCTCATCGCGTTATTCGATCTCCAGAAAAAAATATATTCGCTGATTCCCCTGGGCTTTGTAGTGATGTCTCTGGGGCCGGTTCAGCACAGCGACTCGCCCCGTCGCAAAGCGACGATGCTGTGTATTGCCATCGCCGCAGCGATCGAATTGGCCCAGATAGCCGTACGATCTCGTACTCCGTCGAGCACTGACGTGATTATTTTCACCGCCAGCGCTTGGGTCGGAATTGTGGTTTTCGAGGCTTGCCGATCTTTTAGAAGGGACAACGACGTCAGTCGGGATGTCGTTTAAGGGACCCAGTTGGTTTCAAGGTCAGCCGCCATGAAGTTAGCACTGCCGTTGCGCATCGGCACAATACGCTTGACATGTCCATCCCATCTCCGCTATTACCCGCTTCCAACCCGGTCGGGCGCTCCGGCTGGGTGCATCATGAATAGGGAACCGTAATCTTTCGTCTAAAGGACCAGACCGACGGAAAAACCGCTAAAATCAATACTGATAAAGGAGGCGTCGATGAAAAAACTATTATTGGCATTGGCAATGTGGTTTGCCATGACGGGCGTGGCCCTGGCCATGGTTAACATCAACACTGCGACAAAGGAGGAGTTGACCACGCTCAAAGGCGTTGGCGAGAAGCGTGCTCAAGAGATCATTGATTATCGAAAGAAGAACGGAAACTTCAAATCAATTGATGAACTTGAGAAAGTTCCGGGCGTGGGCCCTGGCCTTATGAAGCAGATTCGCTCTCAAGTCACAGTCACAGGAAAGACAAGCATCGATAAGCCGTCGGACAAGGACACGAAAGGCAAAGGCACTGAGGCGAAGACAACGGAGGCTCCGAAAGGCGACGCCATGAAGTCGGACACCGCAAAAACAAAAGTCGCGGAAAAATCCAAGGCGGACGAAAAGAAGGCCGCTGAAAAGAAATAATCGCCTCCCACTTTGGACAACCCCGTTCGCAGCGTGCGGCGGGGTTGTCTTTTTTTTTGGCTCTTCAAATCTCTCGACTTTGTTTCGCATCTCAGTATTCAGCACTTAGGACTCACCACTCAGCACTTGCCAAAGCAGCTCCGCCGGATGCTTGGCCTGCCTCCCCGCTAAGTGTTCGATCTGCTGTCTGCATGAGATTCCTGGGGCAACGATCTCGACGTCGGTGGCGGCGGCTTTGACAGCCGGCACGAGCCGCCGGTTGCCGATCTTCGTCGATAAATCGTAGTGTTCTTTCTCGAAGCCGAAGGAGCCCGCCATGCCGCAGCAGCCGGAGTCGACTTCGCTCACCTCGTAACCGGCAGCCTTGAGCACTGCGACCGTCGGCGCTGTGCCGACCAGCGCTCTCTGATGGCAATGACCATGGAGCAGAGCTTTCTTGCCATTTCCCGAGGAATTGAGCGATAGTCTCCCTTCCTTTTGCTCGCGCACGACAAACTCTTCGAGCAGAAAACTGTTTTCGGCAACTTTCTTTGCTGCACTCGTGCGGATGAATTCGGGATATTCGTCGCGCAGCGTCAACAAGCAAGAAGGTTCCAAACCAACGATCGGCGTTCCTTTTTCCGCATACAGCGCAAGTTTGTCGACGTTCCAAGCTGAATTTTCTTTCGCTTGGTTGAGCATGCCTTTCGAGATCATCGGCCGCCCGCAGCATTTCTTGTCGATGAGCAGCACACGATATCCAGACTTCTCTAGAAAGCGCGTCGCCGCGACGGCAACGTTGGGCGTGTTGAAGTTATTAAAAGTATCGTGAAACAACACGACGTCACCCTTCGTACCATCGCCTTCAGTCTTGTGATCACGAAACCAGTCTTCAAAAGTTTCCCTGGCGAATTGCGGTAGCGGGCGGCGACGGTCGATGCCGGCAACGAGTTCCATCAGCCAGCGGTTCAACGATGAATTGACGAACCAATTCGATATTGGCGCCAAGCTCGAACCGATGCGATTCAAGGTCGCGATGCCGCCGAACATTCTATTGCGCAGCGGCAGACCATTTGCGCGATGGTAGTGGTCGAGGAACTCATACTTGAGCTTCGCCATGTCAACGTTGGATGGACACTCGGCCTTACACGCTTTGCATTCGAGGCAAAGATCCATCACCTCATATAACCGCTTGCCGGTGAATTCCTGCTGAGGAACCCTGCCGGAGATCACATTTCTGAGCGCATTGGCGCGCCCGCGCGTGGAATGCTCTTCGTCGAGAGTGCCCATGTAAGACGGGCACATGGTGCCGTCGAGCTTCTTGCGGCACTCGCCCATGCCGCTGCACATTTCGACCGCCCGCGCGAATCCTCCCTGCGCGTCGAAATCGAGCGTCGTGCGTGGCTCCCAGGTTTTGTATTGCGGGCTGATCTTGAGCGACTCGGTCATCGCTGGGGCGTCGACGATCTTGCCGGGATTCATGAGATTCTTCGGATCGAAGGCGCGCTTGATCTGGCGGAAGGCACCGTAGAGCGCCGGGCCGAACAGTTTGGCGTTGAAATGGCTTCGCGCCAACCCGTCGCCATGCTCGCCAGACATGGCACCGTTGAATTCGAGCACCAGATTGGCAATCGCGTTGGCGATCGAAACCATCTTTTTAACTTCGCTCGGTTCCTTGAGATTGATGAGCGGGCGGATGTGCATGCAGCCGACGGAGCAATGGCCGTAGTAGCCGGCGACGGCATCGTGGCCCGTGACGATGGCGCGAAAGCGCTTGATGAACTCCGGCAGTTTCGACGGCTCCACCGCCGCGTCTTCAACAAAGGCGATGGGCTTTTTGTCCCCTTTGGTTCCGAGCAACAAACCCAGCCCGGCCTTGCGCACGCCCCAGATCGCTTTCACCTCTTCCGGCTTGAATGCCAGTGTCGCGGCGTAGCCGATCTTCTCGCGTTTGCGCAGCTCTTCGAGTTTGAGCACGTGTTCTCTGACTTCACCGTCCGTCTCGCCGGCGTACTCGACCATGAGCAGCGAGTCGGGATCGCCTTGAACGAAGCCGAGCTTCCTCGACTGCTCGATGTTGCCCCGGGCGAGATTGAGAATCATCCTATCGGTGGACTCCAGAGCATAGGGCGCAGTTTGCAAAATCGCCTGCGCTGCCTCTAGCGCAGCAATGTCGTCATGAAAGTGAATGACGTCCATCGCCGTCCATTTCGGCTTTGGCACCAGCCGCATTTTGGCCTCGATGATCGTCGCCAGCGTGCCCTCGGAGCCGACCAGCATGCGCGCGAGATTGAACGGCTGCGCCTTGATGAACTCGTCTAAATTATACCCGGACACTCGCCGCATAATTTTCGGATAGCGCGCGAGGATTTCGTTCTTATGCTGCCGTGCCAAGCGAGACACCTCGCGATAAGCGCTGCCTTCAATCGAATCGGCCTTGCTTTTGCTTTCCAGCGCAGCGGCCGAAAGGTCTTTCAGCACGACTTCGCTGCCGTCGGCGAGCAGCACCGTCAGTTCGATAGCGTGATCCAGCGTCTTACCGTAAGTCAGCGAGTGGGCGCCGGCGGAGTTGTTGCCGATCATGCCGCCGATGGTGGCCCGGTTCGATGTCGAAGTGTCGGGGCCAAATTGTAGTCCCATCCCACGGACGTGCGCGTTCAACTCATCCTGGACCAAACCCGGCTGCACGCGGCACCAGAGCTCTTCCTTGTTCACTTCCAGCACATTGTGCATGTATTTGGAAAAATCGAGCACGATGGAGTGGCCCACGGTTTGCCCCGCCAATGACGTCCCGCCGCCGCGCGGCAACACCGACACGTTCAACTTATTGGCGACCTCAATCACCGCCTGCACGTCGCCTTTATGGCGCGGCACAACCACGCCGATGGGCTCGATCTGATAGATCGAAGCATCGGTCGAATAAAGCAAACGAGAGTAGCGGTCGAAATGAATGTCGCCTTCGATCCGCTTCCTAAGTTCCGCCTCGATCTCGAAATAGTCCCTACTTGGATTTACGCTCATCACGGCCCCCTTCGATCAGTCCCTACAATCAGTATTGAAACGGGTCAATGTTAATCTTCGTACGGCACTTTAAGCAGTAAGCATGCGCCGGTAATTCTGCTGACAAACATCGCCGGGTACTCGCGTCTTCTGTAGTTTTCGGCCCCCGTGAAATAGTTAGATCGCGAATTCTCGTTTCAGTCGATTCTTGATGTATCTCTTCCCCTATGTAGATTTCAAATTATTTCTCTCGATGCAAAGCTTCTATCTGGTTCCTAGAAACTTCGTAGTAAACTAGACCGAAAGGTATTCGGTAACACGTCGACCGGACTTTACCGGCATTGTGCTCAGAAACACGCTTGCTCAAATTGGCGTTACACCCATCAATTTCGCTCCTCAAAACATCGACCTAGTACATGCTTATTTCACAGGGTTTGCTGCGACAGACTGCGAAGAGATTTGGTTTAAGCGAGGAGCCCATTAGACGATTGGCGATGGCGAAATAACACCCCGCTCAGCAGGGTCGATTCACCGCATTCCAAAGAGCCATTGTCCATATATGTCCAGAATTGCTACTCCTTGTCTGCAATTACTTAAGATTCGCTGCCCACTTAAGCAATTATTTAGTCAAATTAATAGCTTAAAATTAGTGCAGAGCCTGGCATGTGGGTTGCTGAATATCTCCGCCGGGCTATTGGGGAGAGTGAACCGCCAGTGATGCATCGCAGGTTGGCTACGATCCTTCGAACTTCGCCGGATCACACCTTGGACGGATTGCCGATAAGGCCGACTGGTTCTTTCAGCGGGACTGCTTTGTTCATGGAAGATCAAAGGAGCTTCCCGTGAATTCAGCAGATCGAGACGAGGACGTCCGATGACCGTCGATAATAAAAGATTGCCCATTCCCAGCTTCCTCCGCCGGCTGTGGTCGGTGGTACCTGTCGGCCGTTCGCTGCCGCAGGATGTGTGGTGTGCGCGGCACCGGTTTTTAACCGGACTTGCCTGGTTTCATGCCTTCGTCATTGCTGTCATCGGTCCGATCG
>VBKY01000143.1:0-57252 GCA_005879255.1 Deltaproteobacteria bacterium | reverse complement strand
TGTTCGCGCTCGTAGGCTCGTCCGGCAAGGGCAGCCGCACGCTTCGCGCGTCTGCGGTCAGCTTCGGACTGATCAGCTCATCCGCTATTCTCGTACACCTTTCCGGCGGCTACATCGAACTGCACTTTCACTTTTTCGTCATGCTGGTTTTTCTAGCACTGTATCAGGATTGGGTACCCTATCTCCTCGCCGTTGGGTACGTTGCGATCCACCACGGGATCGTCGGAACACTCTGGCCCGAAGAAGTCTTTAACCATTCGGCAGCGCTGAACGCGCCCTGGACCTGGGCCGGAATCCACGCGTTTTTTATTTTGTTTCAGGGCGTCGGCAGCATCATCGCGTGGCGTTTCATGGAGAAAGCCGCCGCGCAAAACGAGCTGATCTTGAACTCTGTGGGCGAAGGCATTTATGGCTTGAACCGCGAAGGACGGGTGACCTTTGCCAATCCTGTCGCGGCAAAATCGTTCGGCGTCGAGATCCAGGAAATGATCGGCAGGCCGATCCAAGAACTGGTGCAACCTTCCCAGATCAACGGCAAAGGGTCCGTCATAGCTCATCCAATCCTCGCGGCGGAGGGGAAACAATCGAGCCGCGAAGGTCAGGCATTGTTCTGGCGCAACGACGGCACCAGCTTTCCCGCCGAATACGTGATCAGCCCGATCGTCGAGCGCGGCGAAACGACTGGCGCTGTGGTAAGCTTCAGAGATGTCACGGCGCGCGAGCGCGCCGCCGAAGCGCTCCGCCACAGTCAACAACAGTACCGCGAGCTGATCCACTCTATTGACGGCATCGTGTGGGAAGCCGATGCCAAAACATTTCACTTCACATTCGTCAGCGACGATGCCGAGCGCATCTTGGGTTACCCCATGCAGAGCTGGATCGAAGAGCCTCGTTTCTGGTCCGATCATATTCATCCCGAGGACCGTGAGTGGGCCGTTCGCTACTGCGCCAAGGCCACCGAAGAAAAACGGCCGCACCGCTTCGAGTATCGAATGATCGCCGCCGACGGGCGCATCGTTTGGCTCGGAGACATAGTGTCCGTGGTTGTCGAAAACGGCAAAGCGGCCAAGCTGCGCGGCGTCATGATCGATATCACCCAGCGCCGCGAAGCCGAGGAGCGGGCGCGACGTAACCATGATCGTATCCGCACCCTCCACGAAATCACCGCGGCCGCCAGCTCGAGCTTGGAGCTCAACGTCGTGCTCGAAGCGCTGATGGCGAAAATCGTCGACCTGCTGCCTTATGCGGCGGTGCAGATCTGGCTCAAAAACATCGACACCGGCAAATTGGAACGGACGACATGTTTGAATATCGACCGAGACGAATGGCTGCGCCGTGAGCTGAAACAGCTTCCCTTGCTGATTGGAATCGCGGTGGAAAGCAAAATTTTCGTCGTGTCCAACAACGTGCAAACCGATCCGAGAATTCTCGACCGCGAGTTCTACCGGAAGCAAGGCGTCGTCGCCTACCTCGGCATCCCCTTCGTCGTCAAGGATGAAGTCCTGGGAGTTTTGGTTCTGCTGACGCGAGAACAGCACGAATTCGCTTCCGAAGAAATCGAGTTTTTGACCGCGCTCGCCGCCCAGGCTGCGATGGCCATTCACAAGTCCCAGCTCTATGCGCAGATCAAATCTCAGGCCGACGAGCTAGAAAGAGCCAATCGGGAAATATGCGATTTTACCGCCATGATCGCCCACGATTTGCGCTCGCCGCTGAATCAGGTGATGGGCGTCAGCGAATTGATGACCGATAGCGTATTCGGTCCGGTCACCGACGACCAGAAGAAATGGCTCGGCAAAGTCGTCGAAACCGTGCGCCAATTGGTCAGCCTGGTGAACGATTTCCTCGACGTGTCAAAGCTCGAGGCAGGTCATATCGATCTCAACTTGGAACCGATCGCGGTTGAAGAGCTCTTTGATGCCGTGCTTGATAATTATCAAATCGTCGCCAAAGACCGCGAAATTTTGTTGCGAAAAAAAGTCGGCGCGACGCCTCAACCGATTCGCGGCGATCGGCGTCGCCTGGAACAAGTTCTCGGCAATCTGGTCAGTAACGCGCTGAAATTCACGCCGGCCGACGGCGCGGTGGAATTGGGCGCGGATTGGAGCCACACCGAAACCACCGTCTGGGTAAAAGACACGGGCATCGGCATCGCGCCTGAGGAGATCGGCAACCTCTTCGAGAAATATAAACAGACCGCAAGCGGAAGAACTTCTGAACACAAGGGCACGGGATTGGGACTGGCGATCTGTAAAATGATCGTGCAGGCGCACGGCGGCAAGATCTGGGCGGAAAGCCGGCCGGATGAGGGAGCCAAGTTTGCCTTCACCTTGCCGGTCAATCTTAATTCTTAGGCTGCATCCTGTACCCGTGGAGCATATTATCCCCGTTGCTGTTATGCTTACTGGCCATTGCCTACTCGTTTTCCACGGCCGCCCGTGCCTGATCGAAAATACTTTGAAACATCGGCTTGGTGAGTTTACCGGTAAACGTGTTTTGTTGGCTTGGGTGATAAGAGCAGATCAGCCGGATGCCATCCGGCAAAAGGATCGTCACGCCGTGTCCGAACTTGGGACGAGGCTTAGGAATCGCCCCGGCGTTTTCCTCGTACGCCGAAAGAAACGAATCGAAGGCGATCTTGCCGAGCGCAATCACGACCCTGGCCTGCTTGAACAGTTTGAGCTCGTTAACCAAATACGATCGGCACCGTTTAAATTCAATAAGATTGGGCTTATTTCCGGGCGGGGCGCAACGCACCGCCGCCGTAATGTAACAATCCTTAAGTTTTTGGCCGTCCTTGCGATTATTAGAATAAGGCTGACGCGCAAAGCCAGCGCTATGGAGCGCCCCATAGAGCCAATCGCCGCTACGGTCGCCGGTAAACATTCGACCCGTGCGATTTCCACCGTGGGCTGCCGGAGCAAGCCCAACGATCAACACGCGGGCCATTGGGTCGCCAAATCCGGGCAGCGGTTTTGCCCAATAGTCGTTGCCCAAAAAACGCCGCGGCGGATTCTCGGCGCACGCTTCCCGCCAGCGAACCAGACGCGGGCAGCGCCGGCAGTCGACGATGGCGCTGTTGAGTTCATGAAGGCTTTTCATTCCAATGGTCGATTAGCAGCTTGAAGCATGAAAAAGGACAAGTGAATTTATACCCCATAGTGGTTGAACATGGAAATTTGCGGTTCACGGGAAACATTATATAATTTGGCCGCACGTTACTCTCGTGGATAGGTTAACTTCAATGTCGACGGCTGAAAGTAACGCTGACATCCAAATCCTTTATGTAGAAGACGATCCGGCGTCCGGCCGGCTCGTCCAGTCCATCGCTGAAACCGCAGGCTACGAGGTCGACGTAGTTACCACCGGCAGCGAATTTCTATCGTCTCTGACAACGAACAAACCCGATCTGCTGTTAGTCGACCTGCACCTCCCTGATGCCTCCGGTCTGGAACTCCTGGCCAAGGCGCCGGTCATCGTCGTGACGGCTTCCAATGCTATCGAAGATGCCGTCAAAGCGCTCAAAGGCGGAGCGACTTATTATCTGACCAAACCAGTGGATCATCAACGTTTGATCGTTTCATTGACCAACGCGTTGAAATTATCGCGCCAGCAGCAGGACCTCAGTAAGCTTCGCACGGAAATTCGCTACACCTATAAATTAGAGCATGTGATCGGCACATCGAGCGGCATGGAAGAGGTTCGAGACATGATCCGCCATGCTGCGCAGACCGACGCCACCGTTCTTATCGGCGGCGAAAGCGGTACGGGCAAGGAACTCGTCGCGAAAGCGCTCCATTACGCCAGCCGTCGGGCTGCCAAGCCGTTCGTCGACGTCAACTGCGCTGCAATGACGGAAACACTCATCGAGAGCGAGCTCTTCGGACATGAAAAAGGCTCTTTTACCAGCGCTTTCTCGCGCCGCCGCGGCAAGTTCGAGCAAGCCCACGGCGGTTCGTTTTTTCTCGACGAGATAGGCGATATGCCGCTCGTAACCCAGGCGAAGATGTTACGGGTATTGCAAGAACGGTCTTTCCAACGGGTCGGCGGGGAAGAAAAAATTAACGTCGACGTGCGGGTCATTTGCGCGACCAATCAGAATCTCGAAACTTGCGTCGAGGCGGGTACTTTTCGCCTGGATCTTTTTTATCGAATCAACCCTTTGATGATTGAAGTACCACCCTTACAACAACGGCCCAGTGATATTCCCGAGCTCGTGAGTCACTTTTTAAACGCGGCGAGTCAAGTGGGCAATACCCACGTACGGAGCGTCTCCGACGAAGCGATGATCGCTCTCCAACAACACAGCTGGCCGGGCAATGTTCGCGAGCTGCAGAATGCTATCGAGCGGGCGTACACCGTATGTCACGAAGACGAAATTCAAATTTCTCATTTGCCGGCCGCGGTTTTGCGCAGAGCTCCGGTGCCCCGAGCGCCGAGTGGAAGTGACACTAACGACAACAGGAATCTAGTGGAGAAAACCGAGCAATACGAGCGGTCGATAATCATGGCCGAACTTGCAAAGTGTGAATGGAACAAAACGAAAGCCGCTCTCGCCCTCGGAGTAACGAGGCGCATCCTGTCCTATAAGATGCAAACTCTCGGCATCGATAAGCCGCTGCCGGTAGTTTACAATTCTTGACCGGTCTTGTTCTGCCGACAAATCAAAGTACCCGCTCTCCGCCGCGATATTCCAATCAGCGCCTCTCTGGAAGCCTTTGCGCTAGCGAAGCACCTTGGCATTGATTGGCGCGACTTTCGTATTTGGCGCTTCATGCTAACATAAACACCAAGAGTTGCAGCCATTCTATCAAAGGCAAAATGTCTTTCTTCTATGGGTGAGTAGACTCCGCGAGGAGAAACAATATGACTACGGACGATGTTCGCATTGAACGTGATTCGATGGGCGAAGTGCGGGTTCCGAAGCAGGCCTACTTCGGCGCGCAAACCCAGCGCGCCGTGGAAAACTTTCCGATCAGCGGTATCGGCTTTCCTCCTAGATTCGTTCGCGCTCTAGCGATCATCAAACACGCTGCAGCTTCGGCGAACCAGGAGTTGGGGTTGCTGGATTCAAAAATCGCCGACGTGATCCGAGCGGCGGCAAGTGAGATCATGGACGGAAAACTGGATAAAGAATTCCTCGTCGATATTTTCCAGACCGGTTCCGGAACCTCCACTAATATGAACGCCAACGAAGTGATCGCCAACCGGGCGCTGGAACTTCTCGGCAAAGAGAGAGGTAGCAAGGAGGTTCATCCGAACGATCACGTCAATATGAGCCAGTCGAGCAATGACGTGATTCCGACTGCGATTCACGTCGCCGCGCTTGAAGCGATCCAGCGGGAACTGCTGCCTGCCCTTCGAGGATTGCACCAAGCGCTCACTGCAAAGGCTAAAGAGTTTGACCGGATTGTGAAAATCGGCCGCACCCATCTCGCCGACGCAACACCGATCCGCTTGGGTCAAGAATTTAGCGGCTATGCTCGCCAGACCGAGCTCAGCATCGAGCGCATAGGAGCTGCTGCAAGGGGTCTGGAGGAACTTGCTCTGGGCGGAACGGCGGTAGGCACGGGAATCAACACTCACCCCGAATTTGCGTCCAGGACCATCACGAAGATCTCTCAAATGACCGAGCTACCCTTCCGCGAGGCGAAAAACCATTTTGAAGCGCAGGCCGCCAAGGACGCGGTGGTCCAAGTGAGCGGCAGCCTAAAAACTCTGGCCGTAAGCTTGACCAAGATCGCCAACGATCTGCGGTGGTTGTCCTCCGGTCCGCGCTGCGGCATCGGCGAGATCGCCCTGCCGGACACCCAACCAGGATCCTCCATTATGCCCGGCAAGGTGAATCCGGTAATGTGCGAGTCGGTGTTGCAGGTGGCCGCCCATGTGATGGGCTGCGACGCGACGATAACCATTTGCGGGCAGGCCGGCAATTTCGAGTTGAATGTGATGATGCCGGTTATGGCGCTTCGGCTCCTCGAGGCGATCACCTTCAGCGCCAGTGTGGTGAAAGCTTTTACCGAGAAATGCGTCGTGGGAATCGAAGCGAACCAAGAGCGCTGCGAGGAGATGATCGAAAAGAGCCTGGCGATGGTTACCGCCCTGGCGCCGGTGATCGGCTACGATGCCGCAGCCAAGATCGCCAAAGAATCCTACGCTACTGGAAAGTCTGTAAGAGAAGTTGCCCTGGCCCATAAGGTTCTACCGCCCGACAAGCTCGCCAAAATCCTGGACCCGTGGCGAATGACCGAACCAGGAATTCCCGAAAAAGAATAAATCAGTCGGCAGTTCGCAGTGAGCAGTCGGCAGCTAAATACGGCCTCCTGCTGTCTGCGTTCCCACACCTATTAACCTTTGTTGACGCACTCATAGGCGTCTGTTATAAAAACATGACTCACACAGAGGCGGATGTTGCATGCAAGAATTTGACGTCGTCGTCATTGGTGGCGGAGTTTCAGGACTAAGAGCAGCCGTTGCGGCGAAGCGCGCAGGCGCTTCGGTGGCGCTCATTTCTAAGACTCATCCTCTCAGATCCAACTCGGCACTCGCTCAAGGCGGAATCAACGCTCCGCTTGGGAAAGATGACTCGCCGGAAAGTTTTACCGAGGACACATTAGCTGCGGGCGACGGTTTGTGCGAGCGTTCCGTGGTTCAGAGCTTCGCCCAAGAAGCAGCGAAGGAAGTTCTATGGCTCGAACAAATGGGCGTGCCTTTTAACCGCGACAAAGATGGACGCATCGATCGTCGTCGATTCGGTTCGAATAGCCTGAGCCGCAGCTGCTACACCGATGACCGTACCGGCTATATCGTTCTCAACGTGCTTTATGAACAGTTTCAGCGTCTCGCCATTCCCGCATTCGAAGAGTGGTTCGTGACTTCCCTGGCCGTTGACGGAGAAACTTGCGTTGGCGCTATCGCACTCGGCCTTAGATCTGGAAAACTCGATTCCTTTGCGGCGCGCGCAGTGGTTCTCGCTACCGGTGGATTGACACGAATGTACCTCCCTTCGACCGTCTCCATCGGCACGACCGGTGACGGCCAAGCCTTGGCCTATCTATGTGGCGCTCGATTGATGAACATGGAAATGGTCCAATTTCACCCAACCGTGTTTCCCAAGGGACAGGGGCTTCTCATTACCGAGGCCACTCTCGGCAGCGGAGCGCAGATCGTCAACCAGCAAGGCGCGGCGATCCAGGTCCCCAAGGATGCGCCGAGGAGTAAACTCTCTTTGTCGATTTCCCAGGCGGCACAAAACGGCGCCGGCTCGGCATTCCTCGATCTCAAGCCGATTGGCAAGGAGAAAATCCTGTCGTCTTTCCCCCAGACTTACGAGTTGCTCCGATCGGTCGCCGGCCTGGATTGCACTAAAGACTTAGTTCCGATTCATCCCGTCGCACATCGTCCTATGGGAGGCATCGAAGTTAAAGCTTCCGGCGAGACATCGATAGCGGGGCTGTTCGCCGTGGGCGAATGCGCCTGCAACAGACTCAACGGCGCGGGTCGTTTGGCAGGTAATACGCTCAGTGAGGCCGTTATCTTTGGTAAAAGAGTTGGTGAGGCTGCAGCCGGCTACGCCAAAGCCGCCGTTAAAAAGAATTTCCTGGCGGCAAAGCTTGCGGATGAAGAAAAAACGCTTGCGGCTCTCGCCTCGGGCGATTCATCCCAGGACTCATTGAGCGTGGTCCACGCCGAACTGGGTGGCTTGATGAACGAGAAGGTCGGTCTCATCCGCGACGCCGGCGGACTAACGCAGGCGTTAGATCGAATCGCACGGTTAAAGGAGCGCTACCAAAAGATCAAGGTCCGAAACACCGGGAGAATTTATAATTACGAGCTGACGACGCATCTTGAACTCGGCGCGATGCTTATACTCGCAGAAATCGTGGCTCGCTCTGCGCAGGCGCGGACGGAAAGCCGCGGAGCGCATTATCGAAGCGACTTCCCAAATCTCGATGACGCCAACTGGAAGAGCCACACCGTCGCAAAACTTTCACAAGGATCCACTCAGCTCGATAAAAAGCCGGTCGCAAACTAACATTGAACGGCGGAGGAGATAAGTCTCATGCAAGTCACATTCAAGGTTTACCGCAAAGATCCGGAGAAAGATGGCAAGCCGGGCCGCTCCAATTACACCGTGGATGTCCCGGATGGCGCCACGGTTCTCGAAAGTCTGTTCAAGATTCGCGACGAGATGGACCCTAGCCTCGCTTTCCGCTGTTCCTGTCTGCGCGGTCATTGCGGCGACTGCATGGTTCGCGTCAACGGCAGCAGCCGTCTGACTTGCACGGCCAAAGTATCTGCCTACACCCAAAAGGGCCCCGAGATTTCCCTCGACCCGCTGCGCAACGTTCCAGTCATCAAAGATCTCGTCTTCGACTGGGACGCTTTCATGTGGAACAAGATTAAGGAGGTCAAGCCGTGGCTCGAGGCGGAGGAAACCTCCGCTAACGGAGAAAACTCGGTGTCGGATGCCGCAATGCAAGACATAAGAAAAGTGATGAGCTGCTTTTACTGCGGCATGTGCGACGAGGGCTGTACCGTCCTCCCCGTGGATTTTAATTTTCTCGGTCCCGCGGCCTTAACGAAAGCATATCGCTTGGCCTTTGATCCGAGGAACAAGGATTCACGGGAACAAGTGAAGATCGTTGAAAAACCCAAGGGTATATGGGATTGCGTTCACTGTTACGAGGCGGACGAACATTGCCCGCGCGGCATTGAACCTACGAAGCGGATTGTTGCGTTGAGAGACAGGGCCTTCAACTCTGGGATCACTCATGAAGCCGTCGCCCGGCACCACGAGAGCTTTGCCGCATCGGTTAAGGAAAGCGGCTGGCTGGATGAAGGTAGGCTTGCCGTTGAATCTGAAGGACTCACAAACGTAAAAGGCCTAATGAAACTCCTTCCCACAGCAGCGAAAGCGCTCAGCCGAGGGAAGGCGCCCATTCCGTACATGCATTCGAAGCGGCCCGACGCCGATAAGATCAAGAAAATTTTTGAGAAAGCTGAGCAGGAGGAAAAATGAAATACGCGTTCTACCCCGGCTGTGTCTCTCGTGGAGGCTGCCCCGAGCTTTATCCATCGGCGGTCAAGGTCGCTGACAAACTAGGAATCGAACTTGACGAGCTAAAGAGTGTAGGATGCACCGGAGCCGGCGTCCTGCCCCAAAACATCTCTGATCCGATTAACGCTAGAACCTTCGCCAAAGCCGAACAGCTGGGGCTGCCGATCATGACCATATGCAGCACCTGTACGGGAGTCATGGCTCAAGCGAACTACCGGCTCAAGGAAGATCCAAATTACCGCGACACAATAAACCGACAATACCTCGCGGACGAGGGCCTCGAGTACAAGGGAACTACTGAGGTGAAACATCTGCTATGGGTTCTCTTTGAAGACTATGGCATCGAGCGCCTCCAGTCTTTGATACAAAGACCCCTTAAAGGGCTCAAGGTATCGCCCTTCTATGGTTGCTATTTGCGCCGCCCCCCTGAAGCCATAACTCCGACAAAAGAACTTAACCGGCGGAAAGCTTATCTGGATGAGCTCATCGGCATTTTAGGCGCCGAAATGGCGGACATCAGCGGCAAGGGAAAGTGCTGTGGCTTTCCGATCCTTTCGGCCAACGAGGAAAACTCTCTCGCTATGGTGGCCAAGCACACCGGCGAGTCCAAAGAGAACGGTGCTGATTTTATGGTAACCCCCTGTCCCCTCTGCCACCTGAACTTGGACGGAAACCAAGCGAGGGCCGAGGCACAAACAGGAAAGGAGATTGATCTGCCGATTCTCCACTTGCCTCAGTTCGTAGGTTTGGCCCTGGGTTTTGATTCCAGTGAGATGAACCTCAAGCGGCATATCGTCTCGACTACCAACGTTGAGTCGAAGGTCAGCATGATGTCCTAGATGAAATGGAGTAGTGGGGAATGGAGTGGAGTAAAAGACTAACGGAGTGTTATTGCTAACACGCATCACTCCGATATTCCAACACTCCATTACTCCACACCCCATCCAGCATGGAAGCAGCGGAAAAAAAGGTTAACCCTATCGTATTGGCCCAAGAGATCATCAAGTTTCGTAAGGAGAAACACCCTTTCGGTTACAATTACGCGGTAAAGGTCCGACTGGGTCACGCGTGGATCCAAGACCTCACCGCGGTCGTCGACATCCTCGCTGCGATAGACGAACTCGGATATGAATTAGTGCCCCGTAAAAGATAAGCGATCAGCTTCCAGTTTTTGGCGGGCTGATAGCCGACGGCACAGCGTTAAGAGCCCCACCAAACTTGACACCTGGGAAACCACCAGATAAAAAAATCACCGATGTATACGCATGACATTATAATCGTCGGCGGCGGCGGTGCCGGCCTGCGTGCTGCCATAGCCGCAGCAGAGATATCGAATAAGCTATCGATCGCATTAGTCTCCAAGGTTTATCCCATGAGAAGTCACACGGTTTCCGCGGAAGGAGGAACCGCGGCAGTTATGCGCGATTTCGATAGCCTCGATCTCCATGCGAAGGATACCATTTTTGGGGCTGACTTCCTGGCGGACCAAGATGCTGTCGAGGCTTTTGTCCAAGAGGCTCCTGGCGAACTTATCCAACTGGAGCACTGGGGTTGCCCGTGGAGCCGCGACCCTGACGGTCGTGTGAGCGTCAGATCCTTCGGTGGCATGACCGTCGATCGCACGCTTTTTGCCGCAGACAAAACTGGCTTTCACTTGCTCCACAGCCTATTCCAGACTTCTCTGAAGTATGAAAGCATCGTCCGCTACGATGAGTGTTTCCTCACTTCATTGCTGATCGACGATGGCAAGGTGCGCGGAGTCACATCGATCAATCTTTATACCGGCAAGGTAGAAGTCATTGCCGGCAAAAGTGTTATTCTATGTACGGGAGGCGGCGGCCGCATCTTCCCTTTCACCACCAACGCCGCCATCAACACCGGGGATGGCATGGCAGCAGCTTATCGGGCGGGAGTGCCGCTCAAAGATATGGAGTTCGTGCAGTACCATCCCACAGGCTTGCCGGGAACCGGCATTTTGATTACCGAAGCCTCGAGGGGTGAAGGCGGGTGGCTAAAGAACAAAGACGGCTACCGCTATCTCCAGGACTACGGCCTCGGCCCGCCGACCGACACGCCCACGCACCGCAAGATGGAATTGGGGCCGCGTGATATCCTCTCGCGCTGTCACATGCAGGAATTCGCCAAAGGCCGCACCTTCGACGGCCCTTACGGTCACTACGTCCATCTCGACCTGCGCCACCTCGGTGAGGAAGTGATCGATAAGAAACTACCCTTTGTGCGAGAGCTGGCAAGCAAGTATGTCGGGATCGACCCGGTGTACGAGCCGATTCCGGTGCGCCCGGTCGTGCACTACATGATGGGCGGCGTGTCGACGGATATAAACGCCAAAACAAACCTGGAAGGACTTTTCGCCGCGGGTGAAACCGCGTGCGTTTCGCTTAACGGCGCCAATCGCTTGGGTTCCAACTCTCTCACAGAGTTATTGGTCTTTGGCAATCGGGCGGGCCGCTCGGCAGCGACCTATGCCTCCACCGCTTCGCCACCCGCCGCGGCAAAAATCGAAGCGCTCGCGACCGACGAACAAAGGCGTCTCGATCGCCAGTTCTTGAAGAAGGACGGCGGCAAAGAAAAAATCGCGACCATTCGCCAAGAGATGCAAAAAACCATGGAGGAAGGCGCAGGAATCTATCGCGATGAACAGAGCATGCAGAAGACTTGCAACACGCTGAGAGCTCTGCGAGAGCGTTTTAAGAACATCATCATTGAAGATCGAGACAGCACGTTTAACACCGAAGTCATGAACGCGCTCGAGCTGGACTACATGCTCGACGTGGCCGAGACCGTTGCGAATTCCGCGCTCAAGCGCAAGGAGTCACGCGGTTCACATACGCGGACCGACTACCCTAAACGTGACGATGAAAATTTCCTCAAACATACGCTGGCATTCCGCACCCCTGATGGTCCCCGGATCGAATATTCGCCGGTGACCATTACGCGCTGGCAGCCGGAGGAGCGCAAGTATTAAGCCACGAGGGCTGAGTGCCAAGTGCGAGTCAATTAGTAGAAGCGCATTTTTAACTCGTCGCTGATCGCTCAGTGGTAAATTCCGAGAGGAGACCATGGCAGAGCCAACTATCACATTGAACGTTACTCGCTACCGCCCCGAAAAAGATCGGGCGCCAACCACCCAAACCTACGTCGTCCCTTACCGGCAGGACTGGGTTGTTCTCGACGCGTTAAATCACATCAAGGACCAGATGGACGGAACTCTGAGTTACCGCTGGTCTTGTCGTATGGGAGTTTGCGGTAGCTGCGGCATGATGGTGAACGGCACGCCTAAACTCACCTGCGCTGCGTTTCTGCGGGACTATTACCCCCAAGAGATTCGCGTCGAGCCTCTCGTCAACTTTCCGATCATTCGCGATCTGGTCATCGACATGACCGACTTTATGGAGAAACTGAAGAGCGTCAAACCCTGGATCATACGCAAGGAAGAGAAACCTGTGAGTGAAGGTGAATATTTACAAACGCCGGCCGAGCTCGAGGCGTTCCATCAGTTCACTCAGTGTATTAATTGCATGCTGTGCTACGCGGCCTGCCCGGTTTACGGGCTTGAGCCGAAGTTTTTGGGTCCAGCCGCCATCGCACTCGGCTACCGCTACAACATGGACTCGCGCGACCAGGGAAAGGATCAACGCGAAATCATCGGCAACCACGATGGCATCTGGGACTGCACGTTTGTCGGAGAATGCAGCGTCGTGTGTCCCAAGCATGTGGATCCGGCCGCGGCGATCCAGCGCTCTAAAGTCGACGTTACGAAAAACTGGTTTCAATCGATCCTGCTGCCATGGGGACAACGATGACCCGCTCGACCAAGCTCAGGAGGATCGAAGGATGAGCGCCGTGGGACCTGACCCAGCCAAGCTTTACCATCGAAAGACACCGGCGACCTGGTGGCTGACGAACCGGAGCTATTTTCTGTTCATGCTGCGCGAGCTTTCAAGTGTCTTTATCGCCCTGTTTCTCGTTGTTTACCTTTGTCAGTTATATCAGTTGTCAAAGGCACCCGACGCGTACAACGCGTTCACGCAAAAACTCAACTCGCCGGGATGGATTTTTTTTCACTTGGTGGCACTGCTGTTCGCGCTGTACCACAGCTTTACGTGGTTTCAGTCGAGCGCCGTTGTCCTGCCGCTGCGCATCGGCGAGCGTTTAATTTCCCGGCCGATCGTTACGGCGCTGCACGTCGGCGCCTGGGCGGTGGTCTCGGTGATTGTGCTAATTTTATTCCTCGCGCTTAAGAGCTGAATTATGGCGCCAGAAAAAACCATGGAACCGCTGTGGTGGGGGCTCTTCTCTGCCGGTGGCGTAGTAGCCGCATTCTTAGTTCCGATTCACATCATTCTCGTTGGCTTCGCGGTGCCACTTGGCTGGACTACCGACACCGGGGCGTTGTACCGGATATGGTGGGTAAAACTTTATCTCTTTGTTCTGATCGTTTTGCCTCTGTATCACTGGGCCCATCGTTTCTACTTTACTCTCAACGACATGGGGCTCAAATCAATCAGTAAACTTCTCGCCGTGCTGTGCTACGGCGGAGCGATCGTCGGCACGTTTGTTACTGCGTGGATTCTGCTAAAGATCTGACGTAATGAGGCCAGTCCGCTGATTAGAACCGCTTAATCTGCACGAAGATCGCGGTTGATTAACTTGGGCGGCTGGTTTGTTAGGAGCGTTCCTTGCGCCGCATGTACATTTTCACCCAGTCATCGTAGAGAGACGCCACGGTAAATTGCTCCGTCAGCTTTTTTTTCAGCGGGCAGGCGGATGGTGCTCTTCTCGTCTTTGAGCGCTCACCTGAACGCCACGATCCTCGATTTTTACCGAGAACGATTCAATTTGCCGCGGCTCCGGCATCTGCCCGACCGGGCGGAGCAGCTGCGAAAAATTAGAATTTACAGACACCAATTATCTGGGTTGAACGAGGGAGTGAGTGAAATGAGCTAGGCCGTGAGGCGCGCGACGCCGTTAGCGCCGCTCCGTTTTTTATACATGCGCACCCAGTAATCGTAAAGCATGGGCAAGTTGTATTCTTCTGAATTCCGTTGCCCCCCCGGCAATGTGTACTCTACGGTGACAACCTGTTCGTCTTTTGAGACGTAAGCCATCCGGCCGCGCTTTTGATCCAAAATGCTGCCGATGACTCGGAGAATCTGTGACACGGAGTGCGTATCGGGAGTGTGCTCGGGGCCTCCCCGTCGCCGGCGGCCTTCTCGTTCAAGACGCTCTACGTCATCTTTGGTGACATGCCACTCAAAAACACCCGCTGCCAGACGCAGCGCATCTTCTTTATCCAGCGAGGCCGTGTGGGTTGAATGGAGTTCCGCGAGAAAGGTTCGTTCTCTGGGCGTAAGCTGCGCGCGGTTCCGCGTCTTGTCTCGAATGATAAAACCTTCACCGTCGGGCTTGACTGCAAAAGACTCGATGCGCAAGGTCTCCAGCATTTGTCCGATGGGGCGCAACAGTGCGGCATAACTCAGGTCTTCAAGCATGGGATCCTCTCCGGCGATTTTCCTCTCCGCCGCTAATCCTATGGACTCGTTCGTTCTGCCCGTTGCAGATACATTCTTACCCAAAGATCGTAGAGGTCCGAGAGACTGAGTATCTCCTTAATCGTAGTTCCTAATGACGTTTCATACTCTACCGCAACGGTCTCAGCCTCACGCGACAACTTGAGCAAGCGGGCACGTTTTTGATTGAGATAAGCGCCAATGCAGCGCAGGACTTGGGACAGACTTGAGGGATTGGCCGTTCCCTGAGGATTAACCCGTTTCGATCGTCCCTCTTCCTCCAACCTTTCGACGTCCTTGACTCCATAAAGAAGTTCGACCGGCGAATGGACTGTTAGACTGGTTGCATCGGTATCCTCGCCATTTCCGCCGTTTTCGTCGGGAAGTTTACCCCATATAGCTCGTCGAAGCTCACCGTATGTCAATTTTTTATTACCGTCTAACGATTCGGCGCTGCTGGTTAAGAGGACAGTGCCGCGAATGAAAAAGTCCTCTCCGACCGGTTCCATCTCGAAACTTTGGATGTTCAACGTTTCCAAAGCCTGCCCGATCGCCCGCAAAAGTTGAGCGTATCCCATCATCCCGTTCATTAGGCCCCCTCCGGCGCCGGTAATTTCGTTTTGATCTAGTGACATTCGCGAGCTTTTGCTGCCTTAGCAGTTTGAATCTATAACCGTTTTTTACGCTCAACTTAATGAATTGTCAAGGAAATTAGTGACCGTACGCTACCGAGGGCTCCGGCGATAGCCGAAATCCGCTCTTCCTCCGACGCCGCAAGAGAGCACGGTGGCGAAATCCGAGGTAATTCCGATCCCTTTAGAATCCGCTGCGCCGATTGAAATCAACCCACGGACGGCGCGAGAAGTGTGCAAACCGAGCGCTCGCCCCCTGTAGCAGGATAGATTGTTTTGTAAAGGAGGTCCTTCATCGGCCTTTAACTTTTTCGCAAACGAAATCCCCCGGCAACCTGAAGCGGTTCCGGTCTGCCCTTCTCCCCTTCTGCTTTTTCAGTTTGCGTGGGCTCTTCGTCTAACTTAAGACCGGCGAGCTTTATTTTCAGTCGCAGATTGTTGGTGCTGTCTGCGTTGATCAGCGCTTGATCTAGGCCAATCATTCCGTCTTTATAAAGATTGAAAAGTGCCTGATCGAAGCTTTGGCAACCTTCCTGCACCCCTTGCTCCATCGCTTCTTTGAGAGTATCGACGTCGCCTTTTTTAACCAGGTCTCTGATGCGCGGCGTGTCCATCAAGATTTCCAGTGCAGCCACCCGCTTTCCGTCCGGCGAAGGAATCAGCCGCTGAGAAACGATCGCACGCAGATTCAACGAAAGCTGCAAATAGAACTGAGCGTGCCGCTCTATCGGAAAGAAATTCATGATCCGTTCGATGGCTTGGTTGGCGTTGTTGGAGTGGAGCGTGCCGAGACACAAATGGCCCGTTTCAGCGAAGGTTAGTGCGGCTTCCATTGTCTCCGTATCGCGAATTTCGCCGATCAAGATAACGTCCGGCGCTTGGCGCAAAGTATTTTTGAGGGCCGCCTGAAACGAATGGGTGTCGAAGCCGACTTCGCGTTGTGTGACGATCGATTTTTTGTGCCGATGGACAAACTCGATGGGATCTTCGATGGTGATGATATGGCCGGCTTCGTTGGAGTTGCGATAATCGACCATTGCCGCCAACGAAGTAGACTTGCCCGAGCCTGTGGCACCGACGACCAAGACGAGACCTCGCTTTGTCATGACGATGTCATTGAGAATGGCCGGCAAGCCCAATTCACCCACCGACATGACATCGGCCTTGATACGCCGGACAACCATGCCAACCGAACCGCGCTGCTGAAAGATATTGACGCGGAATCGGGCTACCCCCGGAAGTGACGTGGCCATATTCATTTCCATGGTCTCGGCGAATTCTCGCCGTTGCTTTTCACTCATGATCGATTGCGCGAGAGTCACCAACTCCGGGGGGGAAAACACATGATCGCCTGCGGCGCGGATTTTCCCGTCCACCCGAAACATCACCGGCCGCGCCACGGTCAGATAAAGATCGGACGCTTCCATTTCAACCATGCTTTTGAAGTACTCTTGCAATTCCACCGTTTTCTCCAATATCTGATGAGTGTCCGAATTCTAAAGGCGCCCGCCGACGGCAACAGCGGGGCCACCGGTACCAAAAAGATTCGGGTTCATGCTCTTCGATTGAGCTTCTTCGCGAGTGACGAGGCCGCGCGTCACGAGGTTCGTCAGCGCCATGTCCATCGTCTGCATGCCGTCTTTCTGGCTCACTTGCATGGTGCCGGGAATTTGGTGAATCTTACCTTCACGAATGAGATTTCGAATAGCGGTGGTTCCCGTCATGATCTCGAGCGCCGGGACGCGCCCCCCGGCTTTTTTCTTTAACAATGTTTGAGTGATTACCGCTTCAATCGATTCAGCGAACTGAGCACGAATTTGAGCCTGCTGAGTAGGCGGAAAAACATCGATGACGCGATCGACGGTCTTTGGCGCGCTCGACGTATGCAGCGTGCCAAAGACAATGTGGCCGGTTTCCGCAGCCGTGAGAGCCAGCTGAATCGTCTCCAGATCGCGCATTTCACCAACCAAGATGACATCAGGGTCTTCACGCAGCGCGGCTCTCAGCGCGTTGGCAAATGATTGCGTATGCGGCCCCAACTCGCGCTGGTTCACCAGACACTTTTTCGACGGGTGTACGAATTCGATCGGGTCCTCGACGGTTAGGATATGTCCCTCGAAGGTAGAATTTAGGTAGTCAACCATTGCCGCCAGCGTGGTTGATTTACCCGAGCCTGTCGGTCCCGTCACCAAAATCAGACCTTTTTCTTTGTCGCACATCTGCTTGAGAATGGCCGGCATGCCCAGTTCTTCGAGGGTTAATACTTTCGTGGGAATCGTCCGAAAAACCGCGCCCTCGCCTTTTCTTTGCATAAATACGTTGACACGAAATCTTGCCACCTGACCCAGCTCGAATGAAAAATCGCACTCGCGAGTTTCCTCGAAGGCCTTTCTCTGCGCGTCGTTCATGATGTCGTACACAAGCGCGTGGACTTCTTCCTTGGTGAGAGGCGGATTGTCGAGTTTCTTGAGATCGCCGTTGATGCGAATCAGCGGCGGCTCACCGGCACTGAGGTGGCAGTCCGATGCCCCTTGTTCGACGCCAAATACCAAAAGCTCGGTTATATCCATATGAATGTGCTCCTCGTTGATTAGCGAAAATTTTAATATACTGGCTGGAAAGCTGCAAAGAATATCTGCTTAGGCGCCTCTAGGCGAGCAATATCGAGACCATTACCGAAAACACTTTATTGTTACCATGCAAAGATTCGAAGCGTTACCCAGAAACGACTTGCTTTTGCGTTTAAAAGCAGCTAGTTATACATCCATTTCTGAGGAAGATAAACAGCTATGCTGAGCACTAGAGTCGCGCTCGTAACCGGCGGCGGCACCGGGATTGGAAAGGCCATTGCGGTACAAATGGCCCAAAATGGCGCCAAAGTCGCGATTGCATCGCGCGGCCGGGACCATGTAGAAAGGACCGCCGAAGAAGCAAGAAAATTGGGACTGCTGATGTTGCCAATCCAGATGGACGTCCGCAAAAAATCGGACGTAGAGCGGGGCGTTGCGACAATTGTGGCGGAGTGGGGAGCGATTCATATATTAGTGAACAATGCCGGTATATCGGGACTCAGCCTGATTAGCGATCCGTCGGACAGCAAGTGGTATGACGTTATCGACACAAACCTGAGCGGCATGTATCTCGTCACCAAAACCGTATTGAAACACATGCCGGATCATTCAGCTGGCCGCGTGATAAATATCTCATCGGTGCTGGGAAAATTCGGCGTGCCCGGCTACACCGCCTACTGCGCGGCCAAGCACGGTATGATTGGATTCACTCGCGCGCTGGCTTTGGAAGTCGTGAACCGGGGCATCACCGTCAATACGATTTGTCCCGGTTGGGTCGACACTGAAATGGCCAGCCTCGGGATCAACCAGACCGCCGCGCTCCAGGGCATCACACCGGAAGAGTTTAAAGCTCAGGCTGTTGCCGCGGTACCGATCAAGCGATTCCTAGACGCCGGCGAAGTGGCGGAGTTCGTTTGCTACATCGCGTCGGATGCGGCAAAAGGGATCACGGGTCAAGCGATGAATATTTGCGGCGGGCAAACGATGGTGTAAAGCGAGCCGTTGGCAAATAGGCAGCCCGCGAACAACGAAAATCTCCGGACCGGAGCCTCTTACCTGAGAAACTTTTCCCTCGTACAGTTGACACATCTTAATCGTGAGCACTGAAAAGATCACTGTGCGCAGCCCCGCCACGCTAGAAAAAATTACCGACCTGCCGGTAGGATCGTCCGCAGACGTCGCCGCGGCGGTCGCGCGCGGTCGCAAAGCCCAGGCGGTCTGGCAACAAACCACTTTCGCAGAACGCGCTCGCGCGCTCTATCGCCTGCGCGATCTCCTGCTCGATGGCGGCGACAAACTCGCCGATATCTTAACCGCTGAAACCGGGCGGCCGAGAACTGAAGTCTACGGCGCCGAGCTCTTTTATCTTTGCGATGCCATCGGCTCTTGGGCAAAAAAAAGCGCCGGTTACCTTCGACCCCAAAAAATTCGCCCACACTTCCCGCTCATGAAATTCAAAAGAGTCATCTCGATCTACGCGCCGCGCGGCGTCATCGGCATCATCAGTCCATGGAATTTTCCGCTGACATTAACATTGGGCGAAGCGATTCCCGCATTGATGGCGGGCAACGCCGTCGTAATCAAGCCGTCGGAATTGACGCCGTTGTCGGCGATATTTGGCGCGGAGATCGCGGCAAAAGCGGGGTTTCCGGAAAATCTCCTGCAAGTGGTAATCGGTCGTGGCGCGACCGGTGAGGCGCTCATCGATCACGCGGACATGATCGCCTTTACGGGTAGCGTCGAAACCGGCAAGCGGATCATGCGCCGAGCGGCGGAACGTTTGATTCCCGTGTCATTAGAGCTAGGCGGCAAGGATCCGATGATCGTCCTTAAAGACGCTGACCTCGACCGCGCCGTCGGTGCCTGCGTTTGGGGCGCGCTGATGAACTGCGGCCAAGCCTGCACGTCCATTGAGCGAGTCTATGTCGAGGCCCCGGTTTATCAACCGTTCGTCGACCGACTTGTCGAGAGAGTCCGGGCGATTCGTCAAGGGCCTAGCGAAAATGAGGTGGAAATCGGCTGCATGACTTCCGCAGCGCAGCTAGACAAAATTACCGCCCAGGTCGACGAAGCCGTTGCAAAGGGTGCAAAAGTACTCACCGGTGGCCGGCGTAATCCAGTTCTCCCCGGCTACTATTATGAACCGACGGTCCTGGTAGAAATCGATCACTCCATGACGGTCATGAGCGAGGAAACCTTTGGACCCATTATCCCGGTCGTAAAGGTCGACAACCCGGAAGACGCGCTGCGTTTGGCAAATGACTCTCGCTACGGACTTGGCGCTAGCATCTTTTCGCGCGACAAGGCAGTCGCCCGGCAGTTGGCGGAACGAATGCAAAGCGGCTCGGTCTGCATCAATGACAGTCTAGTTAATTACATTATTCCCGACGCGCCGATGGGCGGCAGCAAAGAAAGCGGTTTCGGCTATCGCCACGGCGCCGAAGGCATCCGTAAATTTTGTCAGCAAAAAACCATCGTCATTGATATGTTCGGCCTCAGGGAAGAATTTCCCTGGTATCCCACCACGACCAAGAAGGCACGCCAGTTACGCCACCTGCTCAATCTGCTTTGCCATTCAGGCTGGCGAAACAAACTGCGCGCTTTTAAGGGCCTCATGAAAAGCTAAGCTCGCTTGCACTCCAAATGCGATTCGACTAATTAAAGATGATATCGTTTTGACGATTTAATATAGAGGAGAACCTATGGGCAAAGATCTGCACAACTTCATCGCACTGGAAGAAAAGAACCGAGAGGGTTCAGTCATACATGAAAAAGAACGGGTTGACGCCAACAACTACGAAACCATCGCGTATCTGAAGCATTTGGACATCCGTAACGAACAAAAAATGGTCCTGTTCGAAAACGTTCCTGCATTGAATGGCCAGCCTTCGCCCTATCCGCTATTTTACAACCCCTGGGTAACCCGTCAGTTCGTCGCCGATTCCCTCGACATGAGTGAGTTGAAGTCACCGATGGATGTAAGCCGCGAGGTCGCCAAACTGGAACTGCAAAAGGGTTCGGTGAATGTCATCGCGCCGGAAAAAGCGCCGGTCAAAGAAGTCGTGCTGACCGACGACAAAGCCGATCTCCGCATTCTACCGATGCCGATGCATCAGAAAGACGACGTCGCGCCTTATCACACGATGGCTTGTGCCATGAAGGGCATCAATAACGATTTTTACGACATCACTTTCACCAAAAACCGATACTACTCGCCCCACCGCATGAGCTTCTCCGCCCACAAGCATCATCATCTCGAAGCCATGACCTGCGAGTACGAGGCACAGAATCAACGCGCCCCGGTGATTGTTATCTTGGGCCATCACCCGGCCTTTTATCTCTCTTCATGCGCCATGACCCCTTTCGGCAATAACGACTATCTCACCGCTTCCGCTTTTTTGCGCGAGCCGTTGCGCCTCACGCCATCGACGACTTGGGGCGACAAATTCATGGTACCGGCGGACGCGGAGGTCATCATTGAAGGCGAAGTCCCGCCTCACGTGCGGGACACGCAAAACCCGTTCGGCGAGATCCTGGGTTACTATCAAGGTGAAATGGAGGTGCCGGTCATCGAAGTCACCGCCATCACGATGAGAAAAAATGCCATCGTGCAGGATTTTTGGCCGGGTCACATGGACCATTGGAACCTCGGCAGCATTCCCAAAGAGGGCAGCGTTTACAACGTCATTAAGAAAAATATACCGGGCATTAAGGCGATCCATCTGGCCGCCTCGGGTTGCGGCCGCTGCATCTGTTACATCTCGATCAAGAAGGAATTCGAGAACGAGCCGAACAAAGCCGGCATGCAGGCCTTCGTCGAAATGCCCAACCTGAAGCTCGCTGTCATCGTCGACGATGATATCGACGTCTTTAACGAAAGAGAAGTCATGTGGGCGGTAGCAACGCGTGTGCACTGGGATAAGGACATCGAGATCATCCGCGAGGTGCAAAGTTTTCGCGGCTGGCTGGGCGACGCCGTGGCGATTATCGATGCGACCATTCCATTCAAAGGCGGCTGGCCCAAACGCAACGAAATCCATCCCGAAGCGTTTGAAAGGGTCGCGAAGTTTTTCAAGTAGCGGGGACAGTATGGCGGATCGAATCAAGTTCATCTACAAAGCGACGTGAACGACTTGCCGTAAAGCAAGAAGTTTCTTGCAATCGAAGAAAATCGCATTCGAAGAGCGCGAGTACGGCAAGAATCCGTTTTCAGAGGACGAGCTGCGCGAGATCATCGGCGATGCTCCGATCGAGAAATTTCTCAACTCGCGCACGCCGCTTTATCGCGAAAAGAACATGAAGCAAAAGGCGCCGTCCAAGGACGAGGCGATCGAGCTCATGCTCAAAGATCCGAATTTGCTTAAACGGCCGGTCATCATCAAAGGTAAAAAGAAAATTACCGGATTCAACGAAGCCGAAGTCAAAGAGCTGCTTTAGCATGAGACCTGCCGCACCGTTCTAGCTGTGGGGTTTTCCCAGTAACCTATTACCCCCGTCAAGGACTAGGAAAGGTTCTAACATGGCCGAGGAAACACTTTCAGGTCTGACTCTGTTTAATAGAGGCAAGGTACGCGACATTTATGATTTGGGGAACCAGCTACTGCTGGTCGCGAGCGACCGCATCTCCGCCTTCGACGTTGTCTTGCCAACGCTGATTCCCGACAAGGGGAAAATTTTAACGAAGCTTTCCGAATTTTGGTTCGGCGTGATGAAGGATCTCGTGCCCAATCACTTGATTTCGACGAGTGTGGATGAATTTCCCGCAGCCTGCCAGCCGCACAAGGCCAAGCTCGAAGGACGCTCCATGCTGGTCAAGAAAAGTATGCCGGCTCCGGTGGAGTGCATCGTTCGCGGCTATCTCGCCGGTTCGGGATGGAAGGATTATCAGAAGACCGGATCCCTCTGCGGTATACCGTTGCCGAAAGGTTTGGCGGAAGCTTCGCGCTTGGATGAGCCGATTTTTACGCCGTCGACCAAAGCGCCTGTCGGAGCACACGATGTGAACATCACTTTCGACGAGATGATCGGCAAAGTCGGCAAGAATAGAGCGGAAAAGATGCGCGATGCCACGATCGCGATTTATTGCCGCGCCCGCGAATTGGCCGAAAAAAAGGGCATCATCATCGCCGACACCAAGTTTGAGTTCGGCATCGAAGACGACGGCATCATGCTGATCGACGAGGTGCTCACGCCTGACTCGTCCCGCTTCTGGCCGGTGGACGGATACCGGCCAGGCAAGACGCCCGATAGCTTCGACAAACAGTTTGTGCGCGATTATTTACTCGATCTCCATTGGGATATGAAACCGCCGGCGCCGCAACTGCCGCCGGAGATCGTCAAGAAAACGCAGGAGAAATACTCAGAAGCGCTGCGCCGCCTGATCGGTTAAAAGAATTCGGAAAGCTCTCGTCGAGGAACGCACGTTTTGACCGGTTAAGAGCATTCTCTAGCTCGCAATCGATCTCTTCGCGCCCGGCCGACACTGCCTTAAAACTCGCTGAACGAAGCGGCTCGCCTTTCGTCTATCGTAGTCGTGTGGGATGTGGACGAAAGCAAAGAGAATCCTAAGATGTTCGCGCGCGATATGATCAAGCATGATGTACATCGAGTAGTTGCAAACATAATCTCCCGCGTTTGTCGATTTTCCGGCTTGCCGTCCGGTCTTGATTTTGAGAGTCGTGCGGCGATGCGTCGGTCCATTCGTGGAAATCCTCTTTGGTCGATGGGATGCCTGCGCGCGCTTTCGATTCGCGGCAGACGATTCGACTTCGATCCTCTGCCTCGAGCTTTGGCCGAGCCCGAGCACGGCGTCCGGCCGATTTCGCTTTAGCGCCTGAACAAACTGCTTTCGATTAAAGCGCACCGGAAAAACGATTTTCTTGAGGTCATCCGACTTCGGCAGCTGTTTGACGATTTTTGCCGTAATGTTGTCGCGAAATCGTCCGTAGGGTCCAAAACCGTAAACCAGAACGCGCATGGGATTCGAGCGTTTGAATCATCGCGGCGGTCGTCGCAATCAGGAGCGAAAAAACCGCAACTATAAACGAAACTGGCCGGCATGAGCCGGCCAGTTTTACTGATCAGGAAAGCTCTAGAGGTTTTTTATTCTTTCGCGGCGGCCCGCATCGCCGCAACGGGAGATTCGCCGCTGTCACTCGGCCCGACCTCCTGGTAGATTTTTCCCCCGGACTTTTTAAACTCTGCGGCCTTTTCTTGCATGCCGGCCTCCAATGCCGCTTGTTCTTCCAAGCCCTTTTGCGCCGCGTAATCGCGCACGTCCTGGGTGATTTTCATCGAGCAGAAGTGCGGTCCGCACATCGAGCAGAAGTGAGCTAATTTAGCTCCCTCCGCCGGTAGCGTCTCGTCGTGGAATTGACGCGCTGTATCGGGATCTAAACTCAAATTGAATTGATCTTCCCAACGGAACTCAAAGCGCGCTTGGCTCAATGCATTGTCGCGGAGTTGCGCACCGGGGTGGCCTTTCGCCAAGTCCGCAGCGTGCGCCGCGATTTTGTAGGCGATGACGCCGTCTTTGACATCTTTCTTGTCCGGCAAACCGAGATGCTCTTTCGGAGTCACGTAACAAAGCATCGCCGTGCCGTACCAGCCGATCATCGCCGCGCCGATGGCGCTGGTGATGTGATCGTAGCCTGGGGCGATATCCGTGGTTAGGGGACCGAGGGTGTAGAAAGGCGCTTCGTGGCAAACTTCCAACTGCTTGGTCATATTTTCATGGATCAGGTGCATCGGCACATGGCCCGGTCCTTCGATCATTACCTGGACATCATGTTGCCACGCGATCTTGGTGAGCTCGCCTAAAGTCTCCAGCTCGCCGAACTGCGCTTCGTCGTTGGCGTCGGCAATCGAGCCGGGGCGCAGGCCATCTCCCAAAGAGAAAGATACGTCGTACGCCTTCATGATCTCGCAGATCTTTTCGAAGTTCGTGTAGAGAAAATTTTCCTTGTGATGCGACAGACACCACTTCGCCAAGATCGAACCGCCGCGGGAGACAATGCCGGTCACTCGTTTGGCGGTCAGCGGCACATAGCGCAGGAGCACGCCGGCATGAATCGTGAAATAAGAGACGCCCTGCTCGGCCTGCTCGATGAGCGTATCGCGGAAAATTTCCCACGTAAGCTCATCGGCCTTGCCGTTGACTTTCTCCAAGGCTTGATAGATCGGCACCGTGCCGATCGGCACCGGAGAGTTGCGCAAAATCCATTCGCGAGTCTCGTGAATATTATCGCCGGTGGACAGATCCATGACCGTGTCGGCTCCCCACCGCGTTGCCCAAATCATTTTCTCGACTTCCTCTTCGATGGAAGAAGCGACGGCCGAGTTGCCGATATTGGCATTGATCTTGACCAAGAAGTTCCGGCCGATGATCATCGGCTCGGCTTCCGAATGGTTGATACTTGCCGGAATAATCGCGCGGCCGCGCGCGACTTCGTCGCGAACAAATTCCGGCGTGACGAATTTGGGAATCGCAGCGCCAAAGCTATGGCCGGCATGAGTTCGTCCCGAACCATTAGTGCCATTTTCCAAGGCCTGTTGACGCCCAATGTTCTCGCGGATCGCAATGTACTCCATCTCGGGGGTGACGATTCCCTTCCTCGCGTAGTGCATCTGACTGACGTTGCAACCGGGTTTGGCGCGCAAGATCGGCCGGCGCGCCGCGTCGGGAAACCGTTCGGTTGCTGAATCGTTCTTTCGCCCGTTGTTGCCGGCGGGAGGTTGATAGCTTGGGGCCGAGAGCTCTTCCGTGTCGCCGCGGGATCGAATCCAATCGAGCCGGAGCGGTTTTAGTCCTTGGCGAATGTCGGTCTGAGCGTTGGGATCGGTGTACGGTCCCGACGTGTCGTAGACCATCACCGGCGCGTTGGCAGACTCGCCGTGGCGATTGCCGTTGATGCCACCGTGAGAATTTGACAGCGTGATCGCCCTCATCGGCACGTGAACATCGGCACGATGGCTGCTTTGAATGTAAACTTTGTGGGACGCCGGCAGAGGTTGGCTTGTGATTCCGTTTGGCTTCGCGCCATCTTGGCTATTTGACATGAAACTGCCTCCTTCGGGTTCAGCTGAAAATAACTAGTTAAACGTGACGATAAGGTTTTACGTATTCTTCGTACAGTCCTTCCTTGCCCTTCTCGTCCAATTTCTTTGACCGCTGCATCAACACCTCTTTGGTCTCGACGAACTCTTTTCGACCAAATCCAAGATTGCCCGGATGCGTTCCCGAATCCATGCGAACGGCATCACACGGGCAAGCTTCGACGCAAAATCCGCAGTAGATACAGCGCAGGGTGTCGATTTCGTAGCGAACCGGATATTTCTCGACCGGGTTATTAGGATCCTCTCCGGCTTCAATATAGATGCACTCCGCCGGACATGCTGTCGCGCACAGGAAGCAGGCGGTACACGCCACCGAACCGTCTTCTTTGAGGGTCAGCCGGTGACGGCCTCGATAAGTGTCGGGATACGGCCAGCGCTCCTCGGGATATTGCACCGTGATCGCGGCGCTCGCGCTTCGGGCCATGCCGAGCTTCTTCAGCGTATGGATAGCCAGATTCCGCCAAAAGTGATAGCCCGTGACCGTCAGGCCGCGAATCACTTCCGGGAAATAGAGTCGTTCCCAGAGTGACATTTCCTCGATGCGTCTCATGAAATATTCCTAAGTCAGCGGCGCGAAGCGACACTTAACACCGCGCGAAGGCGGTTGGCCGGGCCGCTTCTGTTATTGGATTCAAGGTCACTCTACAGACCAATACCGGGGAAAGTCAAGGAATCGAAACGCTGAAAAAACCGGTGTTTTCGCTCGCTATTCCGAGTCATACTGGAGCACGGAATAAACCCCATATGGCTTCAGTTTCTCTCTCCCTTTCAGGAACGAAAGCTCGATTACAAATGCGCACTCCACTACCGTCCCGCCGAGCTTGGTAACCAGCTCGGCCGTGGCAGCGGCCGTGCCGCCGGTGGCGATTAAATCGTCCGCAATAACGACTCGGGCGTCACGCGAAATCGCGTCGATGTGAATTTCCAAGGTGTCCACGCCATATTCCAATGCATAACTTGCACTATGGGTTTCGAATGGCAGTTTTCCAGGCTTGCGCACAACGCTAAAGCCCGCGCCTAACTTGTAAGCCAACGCAGCCCCGATAATGAAGCCTCGCGATTCAATGCCGAGCACGGTGTCGATCTTCTCTGCGCGGTAACGCTCGGCCAATAGATCGATGGTCTTGGCAAACAACGGCCCATTGGCGAGCAGCGGCGTGATGTCTTTAAAAACAATGCCCGGCTTGGGAAAGTCCGGAATCTCTCGAATCGCCTGGCGGATACGCGCAATGTCGTCGCTCATGTTTGTCGCCCTTCGCTCCTAGAATCTACGAAATGAAATTTGCGATTGGCAATTCCGCAGTGTGAGGCCGAGCCCACACCTGCCGCCGTTTCGACGACGAATTCGACTTTTCGCTTCTGCTCGTCTTCGCTGAGCCAATTGCCCACGACATCGGAAGCAAAGCCGCAGCGAAAATTGACCCCAGCCAGGGCACTCTCGATCTTCGACAAGTGCGCGCTTGGCCCGAAATCAATGTCAGCAGCCTGCTAGCCTTTTGGCGTGACCATATCCGATGGCGAAAAACAGCACAACTGAGGTAGGTAGAGCAATGGATCCTTGGCTGTGTTGTTCTTGCGAATTTCGAAGTGAAGATGTGGTCCGGTAACTCTCCCGGTGCTACCAACTTTCGCGATCACTTCACCGCGCGCAACCTGCTGGCCTTCGCGCACGAGGTTCAGCTGGTTATGCGCGTAAACGGAAACAAGGCCTCCGGCATGACGGATGATTACAATGTTGCCATAGCCGCGTAACTGATCACTATAGACCACCTCGCCATGTTCGACTGCTCGAATCGGCGTCTCTTCCGGGGCAGCGATGTCGATCCCGTCATGAAAGCTCGTGCCACGTGGACCGAAGCCTGAATTAATGGTGCCGCTAACCGGCGAAAGCAGCGATGCCTCGGCGATCTCCTCCGGCTCGGGCGCGCTCGGTGCCACTGGCGGGGCTTCGACCGGCGTGATGATCGCAACCGGAAGCTGACGCGTTGCCCCCGCGATGAAAATCCGCTGTCCAATATGGATCTGGCTGGCATTTTTTATTCCGTTCAGACGAGCCAGTTCTTCGAAGGGCACATCATAAGCTTTGCCAATCCTAAAGAGATTTTCGCCGGGTCTGACAACGTGATAAATGCCGGCGCCGCGCTTCGTCGCGGTAGGCGACAAACTGGCACTCCGTGTGCTGCAAGCCGCAAGCAGCGATAACGACAGAATGACGAGATGAAAAATATCGAGGGACAACTTCATCGGGTAGGTTGCTACCCTATTTAAACGGAACGGAATCGACGTGGAGATTTCGCGGCGCAATCCGTCTGCCACTCGAGAGCCGAAGCCAACAGTGCGACGCGGGGCTCAATGCCGCCAACCATACTTCCCGAAGAGCTTGACAAACTTGCAGTCACCAAGCTGTTCCTCTTTAAAAGCGGCGCCCGCACGGGTGACGCGGAGCAATATTTGCCCCTGCTCGTCACCGACCGGAATCACTAAGCGGCCGCCGTCTGCCAGTTGCTCCAGCAGCGGTTTAGGCGCTGCCGGCGCTCCGGCAGTGACGATGATGGCGTTATAGGGGGCGTGTTCCGACCAACCGATTGTACCGTCGCCGACGTGCAGTGCGATATTTTGATATTCGAGGCGATCCAGCAATGTTCTCGCTTTGCGCGACAAGCCGCGAATTTTTTCCACGGAGAAAACATTGAAACACAGTTCGGCCAGCAGAGCGGTTTGGTAACCCGAGCCCGTGCCGACTTCCAGCACCTTTTCATTGTCGATTAGGCCAAGTGCCTCGGTCATTCGGGCTGCCATATAGGGTTGAGACAGCGTCTGTTTGTCGCCGATCGGCAGAGCGCTGTCATGGTAGGCGCGATTGACGATCCCCGGATCGACAAAGAGGTGTCTGGGTACCTTCCGCAGCGCTGCAATTACCCTGGAGTCGTTGATGCCGCGAGCGATAATTTGCTCCTGGACCATCCGTTCTCGGACCCAGACGAAATCATGGGAAGTAGATGCTGGGGACTTCACTTCAACAGAACGCGGAGCGGCAAGAAAAAGACCGATATGATCGCGAATCGTTTCAGTCTATGAAAGCTCATCATGAGCAATTCAATCCTCCCCCCGGCGTAGACGAGCAACTACCCGGCGCGAGCTGAAGGAATCGAGGAGGGGATTGTCAGCCGGATACCACATAGTGGCTTTGCGTGATCGGGCGGCTTCGTTCGGAGCAAAAATTAGCCCAGGCGAACATTAGCACAAAAGCAACGCTATTTTCCACAAATGCTAACGGCGGTTCGCAATCGGCCGGATAAGATCGAGCGCGATCAGCCAAACGCAGCTGGGACTCAATTCACGGATCGGCGCAGATTTAGGAATAGTTTTTAGAAACGCCGGCGGCCCTGTCAGACCTTGCCCTTGCCTTTTAGCTCCCGCAGGCGCCAAGCAATGATGCCTTCGACATTGTCCGCGGGCATCGGTGTCGGTAAGGCGCTCGGTTCCGCGCCGAGCTGCACGAGCTTTTCCCGCATGCTCGCGAGACTGGCGTACACCCGCTGATACTCGTCGACGTTTGTCGAGCACTCTTTGAGCTTGTCATCGATACTATTGAGACAGCGCTCCAAAGCTTGCTTTTCTTCTTCAAAAACCGTGCCGAGCTGTTCGCGAATTTCATAGGTCTGCTGGTGTAATGTTTCGTTGATATGGGCCAAGTTGATCTTCATCTGGAGGATGATTTCCATCAGCCGCTCTACGGACTCGCCGTTCATGTGTGCCACCCATGTTGCCTTTCAACGCATCTATGCACCGTTGGAACCCATCGGAAGCCACGTTGCCCCCATGTGAAGCGGTAGTTTGATTTCACTTCGCTCACACTTGTAGTCTGACGAGCGTCGTAAAGTCAAGAAAATGTTCTGTTACGGCTCTGGCTAACGGAAGACATCGTCGACGCGGGACAAACGCGTTGACACATACAGGGAGCAAGGCTTCAGTGGGAGATTCGTGGAAGTGTCAGGGAGTCAAGCCTACGCCGTCAAGCGCATCTTGTGTTCTTGCTCCGACGTTCGATCATGGTACCCCAGATGACGATAGCGAGAACTAAGAAAACGGCTAGCTCCGTGGGAGTCGAGCTCAATCATCACCGTTGGCGGAGACGAATAGCTTGTCGGAGCAGAGTTTCGTGGCGCTGTAGAGATGCGCTCATCCTTTGTTTTGGCGAACGGGATCATTCCTCCGACATAGTTGCAATTCTGGTCCTTGTGAGAATCCGCCGGAGGTGATGTTCCAACCGAGATATGTGCCGAGCGGCGTATCGCGCAGTACCACCGGAACGCCGCCGAGCTCGTGGCCGTCCGCGTCCACTCTCGGGACGAGCATCGGAATCACCTGGTTGATGGATTGAAGCTAACGCGGGGGCGAGGTGAAGCGTTCAACAGACGCCATCAATTTCCTAGGATCGAGCGGCTTTGGCAGGAATATGACCTTCTCCTGCAAGATCGCCTTAGCTGCGTCTGGGGAGAGGTAGGCTGTAACAAGAATCACTGGGATCTCGGGCCATTTTAATCGCATCTCAGTGAGTAAGCCGAACCCGGTGACTTTCGGCATTGCGAGGTCTGTGATCACAAGATCGAAGTCGTGTCTAGCAAGAAGGGCTAACGCCTCGTCTCCGTTCCTTGCTTCCATAACTTCGTGCCCTGCAGTCCGCATGAGCCGAGCAAAGGTATATCGAGCGGCGTCGTCGTCTTCAACTAAAAGGATCATTGCTCAAGTCTATACGATGACGTGTTCTTAGCAAGAACGTTCTACTCCAACCGCTGAACTATCACTTCAATTTCGTCTGTACCCGCTACCTGATCTTACTTTTGCTTTGATTAGCTCGGACGGAATTGGTTTTTGCAAGTATTCGACCATTCCAGCCCGGAGCGCTTCTTCCCTCCATTCCCTCCCACTCCAGGCGCTGCAAGCAATAATCGGTATATGGGCCGTCGTGGAGTTTTTTCTTATCGCCCTTGCTGTATCCATGCCCGTCATATCGGGTAGGTCGAGATCCAACAGGATAAGATTGGGTTTGGCGGAAAGTGCTTTTTCTATTCCCTGAGTGCCGGTCCCCGCGTCTAATATTTCGTAGCCAGCAGACCGCAGCATAGAAACGAAGATTTCGCGCACGTGTTCATTGTCTTCAATGATGAGAACACTCTTTGCCATGTTAAGTGTCTTGAGCGCGCCAGTTAAGAAGTCTTTAGTTATGAGTTAGTTTGTCTCTTCCGAGGCCGGTGAGCTGACCTCGAAAAAATTCGCAAACAAGACTTTTGTCCCCCGTCTCGCATTGAGGTCTGCTTCATGGAAGGTCATCATTTTATCCGAGCGATTTGGTTCAAGCAATGTTGCTGACTAACGCCCCAGGCGTTCGAGCTGCTCGAGGTGATCGGTTTCCGATGCGAGCATATCCTCCAGCCGTATCATCAGCCCTTTATCGCCGAACTCTGCTGCCTGGTCGATACGTTTGGCATAGTTGCTTATTATTTTGCGTTCGCCGGTAATATTCTCCTGTAAAAGCTGCCGAGCGGATTCGAGCTCTGCCGGTAGCGCTGGTCGGATATGCACCTCGCCGCCAAGCGCCACAATCTTATCGGCCAGAAACATCGCATGGTCTAGCTCACTCGGCGCCTCCTTTTTCAATAACTCGCGAAGCTCGTGGCCGAGCATACCGCGACCTGCCGCAGCGTGATACACATTTCTGAGCAGGGTTTCGAGTTCGAGGTTTAGATCCTCATTCAGGCCCCTGATGAGTTCCTCGCGCGTCATGGTCACGGAATGACCGACCACATGCGTGACCGGTAATTTGAAGCGACGCTCTATGCGCCGGGGTTGGTCAAGAGCCGCCCAGCGGGACCTTTGAAGCGGCAGGGTCGAGACCACAATGCCATCGTAGTTTTCTTGGTGGCGTTGGAGCTCGTCCTCGATAGCTTTTACAGGCGAGGGATCGCCCACTTCCGTTCGGACGATTTTCGCGCCTACTCCTTCCAAATGCTCCTTTGCAGTTTGGGCGGTCCGCTTCGCTATCGTTTCATTATCGCCGTCCTGCCAATCGAGCAGATCTTCCACCGGTGTGGCGGGAACTAGCAAGACGAACTCCGTATCTGCCTCCTTTGCAAGGATCTCCCGAATTGCGCTGGTCAGCTCCGGGCTCGAAGCGGTTTGGTTGGCCAAAACGAGATACCGTGGCATATCACACCTCCGGAAATTATTGACCCATTCACCAAAAATAGGACGAACATGACATCAATACAAGGTTTATCTCGACGGCGGCGGAGTGCTGATAACAGGAATTTGACGGACTCCTGTGATACACCTTGCTGAATTTTCTAGATTGGATGACTACCGACTGCCTTTGATGCAGAAAAACCGGTGATGGGTAAAGAGCATCAATAATCCGCGCTAACGGTCAGCGAAGGGATCCGATAGACGTCGCACGTCCACCTCAACTCGCTCTCCGTGAACCTTCGCCGCCAAGGCCCCTGGTTCGACCGACACGATTCCGGCGCCGATTAATGTCGGATGGCCCGTTAGATCCTACCCCATAGTAATGAATGCCTTCCACGAAAGCCTTCATGACACTGCGAACAAGGTCGGGTCGCGATTTGATCAACGCTTGGGTAGTTGCCAAGCCGGTGTGCTGATATTCGAGGCCGAGCATTTGAAGATCCGCCAGGGTATGAAAACCGAGAGCCTTTGCTCTGAGCGTTAAAGGCACTGCGACCATCGCCGCTTGGATCTTTCCTGCTTCAAGAGCGGTAAACCGAGCCGGCTGGCTACCAATCTCTAAAATCATCACATCCTTTTCAGGAGCCAGCCCGAACTTATCCAGCGCATAGCGCGTGGCGAAATCCGATGATGAGCCGTACCTTCGAAAATGTATAAGTCACGCTATTTCCGGACCTAGGCGTAGCATCGCCGCTTTAAGACTCGATCGCATGCGCTCGAGAGAACGTGCCAAGTCTCCAATCTCGTCGCGCGCGGTGACACACTCTCCACCGACCGAGGTTTCGAGGTCACCCATGGTGACCTTGTCGGCGATTTGTGTTAGGCCGACGATGGGTCGAACAATCCAGTGAGCCAACAGAAACGAGAGAAGCGCGCCGACCAAAGGAACCACAGCAATGATTCCGATAATCGGAACAAGGGCGCGCCGGATCTCCGTTTGTACAGCATCAGCCCAAAAACCCACGTAGACGTTGCCCAGCTGCCCCTCTAGAACCGGCACGGCGGTTTCGTACACTGTTCGGTCTGCGAACGATAATTCTCGCCGGCGTATTTGGCGCTTTGCGCCGGCGGGAAGTTCTTGCCGGAGTTCCTGCGGAAAAGTTTCTAAAGTATGAACAACGATCTCTCCTTTACCATCTTCCACATACGCGTAAGCCACGCTATCGAGAAGCGTATATTTTCTTGCGAGAGCGTGAAGCGCGAGAAGATTTCTGCCGGCGACATGTCCCGCGGCGGCATCACTAAAGTTGGTAACTATGGCAAGGGCCCGCTTATCGAGTTGATCTCGCAGTGTGCTCTGTGTGAGCAGAGAAACTGCGGCAATCACAAAAGCACCCAGGACTACCATCATGCCTGTATAAATTCCGCCGATCTTCCACTTGAGGCCCAGACGTCGTGATTCCTGATCCATTTTTTTACTCCTTAATAACGCGCTCACATCGTTTTGAGAGTGGCAATTTCGCGTATCATTTTTGTCTGGAAACGGGCTCTCATAGTTTCATTCAAAATTTCCCCGCTAACCCGCAGGATAAGGTCTGCGAGCTTTCCCTGCGGAAATGCATGGCGGGATTCGCCGAGCGCAGAAATTTGATCACCCAGGATTCTATTGGCCATCGGCCCCATCGCTTCGGTGGCTGCACGAGTCATACGATCAAAAAATTGCAGAGAGACGGCAGGTCCTTTAGTGGCGATCTGGGAAAGCAATACGCGATCCGACTGGCGAAGAGGAATGATTACTGCTTCAGGCCGCTCGCTCGTGTTCGCCTCGATCCTGTTAGGTTCAGAGCGCTTTTGGTTGATCCTTGGGGCCGGAGTTTTCATCCTGAGCAGTCCAGCCTCCGAGGTTCCAATCTTTGGCGCTTCGGTTGCTTGCTCCAACATTAGATCGCCGGCGGCCCTCATGAGCATATAAGGAGAGACCTTCTTTCTGGCTGCCACACAGGCCATCGCAAGTGCCGTATCACAGAGGATATTGATCAACCGGGGTGTTCCTCCCGAATAATGCCAGATAGCCTCGATCCCGTTTTTAGTAAAAATCTCTGGACCGTCATAACCTACGATCTGGAGGCGGTGACGAATATAATGGTCTACCTCACTCGTCGTCTGAAAAGAGTAGAGATGGTGGTGAATCGCGATTCTTTGTTTGATTCGGCGCAAAGAGGATTTGTTCAATTTTGTTATCAACTCCGGTTGCCCCACGAGCACAATCTGCAGCAATTTTTCCTTATCCGTCTCCAAATTTGACAGATCGCACAAACCCTCCAGCGCCTCATCGCTAAGCTTTTGGGCTTCATCGATCAGCAGGGCGACAGTGCGACCTGTTCTGTGCTGATGAATTAGATAGCTATTTAGATCCTGAATCATTTCTAATCGGGTTTTTTCTTTGTTGTTGAGTCCCAGATTCTGCACCATCAACTCAGTCAAGCCATACGAAGTGAGGTGACTGTTGGAAACAAACACAAAGTGGACACGCGCGTCCATATGACACATCAGTTTGCGCAACAGGATCGTCTTACCGGTTCCCACTTCCCCCGTGACCAGCATGAAACCTGTTTTGCTTTCAATTCCGTGAACGAGCGCCGCCAAGCCCTCGAGGTAGAGCGGGTGACTGAAAAAAAACCGCGGATCGGGCGTTACACTGAAGGGCGTTTCGCGAAACCCAAAATGACCCTCAAACATGGCTTTGTGTTTTTGCGACCTGGAAAATTCGATCATTTGATTGCCGTCCTTTTAAAGGCGGTCATTACCGGTCTTGATTTTGACGCACTTTACCCATTTCCGTGCTCAACTGTTGGAGCACGATAAGAAGATCCTGCGCAATGAAAGTAGATTGTCGTGACGAAGATGGTGCGAGGAGAGAAACTCATAATTTTTCCATTTAACATTGTCAAGAAAAAAATCGTCCCAACAAAAAATATTTTTGCGATGAGCGCTGCGCATCTGTTTATAGTCCTGTGGATGGTGTGGATAAGAACCTGTTGTGGCTGCAAAACTGGACTTATCCACAACTGTGGATAAGTCCTGCCGTCAGATCGGATTATTTTGGCTGGAAAATTCGATCAAGTCTTGATTCTGTGCTGAACCGACCCATTTTTCGTCAAGCTGAAACAAATTCCCGCGGACGGATTGCGAGGAAAGATTGATGGATCGAAAAGCTTTCTGATCAGGTGATGCGACCGATGGGCAGGACTTGTACTTCCACGCATCACAGCGATCATAGCATTGGGGTCAAGCGTCATAGCATTGGGGTCAAGCGTGATAATTGCCATTGGCATCAAATTGCATATATCATGCCTGACCCCTTCCGAGTCGGCACGTCCTGATCGGCACTCGGGAGATTGTAGTCGAATGTCGCCGGCGATCCCAAAAGATAGGCGACGGGAAACCCCTACTGTTGGAAAGAAAATCGAGAGAGCCAGGTATCTAAACGCTACCGACTTACGGCGTCGAACAGATGGAGCTGTTTGGTGTGACCTTCGTCTTCGAAGTGAACGGGATAATTGGCAGTGAAGCAGGCGTCGCAGAAGCCTTGATCTTGGCCATCGAAGTAGGCGTACATGCCGTCGCGGCTCAAGTAGGCGAGTGTATCGGCTTCGATGAAGCGGCGAATATCTTCCACGCTATTGGACGCGGCGATCAGTTCGGAGCGGGTCGGCGTATCGATGCCGTAGTAGCAGGGGCTGATCGTCGCCGGCGAGCTGATGCGCATGTGCACTTCTTTGGCGCCGGCGTCGCGCAGCATGCGAATGATCTTGCGACTCGTGGTGCCGCGCACGATGGAATCGTCGACGACCACGACGCGCTTGCCTTCTAGGACGTCGCGCTGAGCGTTGAGCTTGATCTTCACGCCGAAATTGCGAATCGTCTGCTGCGGCTCGATGAACGTCCGGCCAACATAGTGATTGCGGATCAGTCCAAATTCCAATGGGATCTTCGCCTCCTCGGCGTAACCGATGGCCGCCGGCACACCGGAGTCGGGTACGGGTGTCACCAAATCTGCCTCTACACCGCTTTCGCGCGCCAGCTGGCGGCCGAGCGCTTTGCGCACCCGATAGACGTTGTGGCCGAAGAGCTTGCTGTCGGGACGCGCGAAATAGATATATTCGAAAATACACTTGGCATGTGGCGCCGGTAGAAAAGGCTTGCGCGATTCCATCATACCGTCCGGGCCGATCGTGATAATTTCTCCCGGCTCTACGTCGCGAAGGTATTCGGCTTCAATCAGGTCCAACGCGCAAGTCTCCGACGCGACGACATAGGCGCCGCGATTCTTTCCTTCGGCGAACTTTCCTAGCACCAGGGGACGAAAGCCATAGGGATCGCGCGCCGCAATCATCTTGTCCAGGGTGAGGAATAACAGCGAATAGGCGCCGCGCACGCGGCTCAACGCTTCGATGATCCGGTGGATGAGCAAAGCTTCTTTCGAAGTGGCGATCAGATGGATGATCACTTCGGTGTCGGTGGTCGATTGAAAGATCGATCCGGAATGCTCTAATTCCTCGCGCAGCAACGCGCCGTTGACGAGATTGCCGTTGTGTGAGATCGCGATCGGCCCTTGCGAATACTCGACCACGAACGGCTGAGCGTTCTTGAGATGACTCTGGCCGGTTGTCGAGTAGCGATTGTGGCCGATGGCGCTGGCCCCCTCCAAGCGCTTGATCACGTCTTCGTGAAATGCGTCGGCAACCAAGCCCATCTGGCGATGGGAAATCAGCCCCTTGCCGTCCGAAGAGACGATGCCGCAAGATTCCTGGCCGCGATGCTGCAGAGCATAGAGACCGAGGTAAACCATATTGGCCGCCTCAGGATGGCCATAGACGCCCATCACAGCGCATTCTTCGTGGAATTTATCCGCCATCTCAATTCACGCGAATTCGATCATTTTACTTTGAACGTTGACCCTTGAACTTTGAACCCGCCTACCGAAGCCTCGCCGTCAACCCTGTCGACCAAATGGCTCTAAGCTCCTCCACGGGCAACTGTAACAACGACTGGATGACGAAACGCGCTCCACCCACGGTGCCGATGACCTGCGCAGGAACGCCGCACCGTGCCGCAATATCGTTGAGCCGCCCGACATTTTCTTCCTTGAGCGAAACGACGATGCGCGACTGCGACTCGCTGAACAAGAGCGCATCGGCACGGATCATCTCGCGCGTGTCGATCCGTACGCCGAGAGCCTTTTCCGGGCCGCCGATGCAACACTCGGCCAACGTGACCGCCAGCCCACCGTCGGAAACGTCATGGGCCGAAGAGAGCAGTTCCTGTTCTATAGCATCGAGACAACAATTTTGCACGGCCTGCTCCATCTTGAGATCGATCCACGGCGGCGTGCCGCGCGTCAACCCATGAACCCATTTGAGATACTCGCTACCGCCCAACTCTTCGCGCGTACGGCCCAGCAAAACCACCGCATCGCCCGGGGTTTTGAACCAGGGCGTTACCACGCGCTGGACTTTTTCCAGCAGCCCAACCATGCCAATCGTCGGCGTGGGATGAATGGGCGTGCCGTCAGTCTCATTATAGAAACTCACGTTGCCGCTCACAACCGGCACATTGAGAGCCACACAAGCGTCGCGCATGCCTTGAATGACTTGGGCAAATTGCCACATGACTGCCGGATTCTCCGGGCTACCGAAATTCAGGCAATCGGTCAAACCGAGCGGGCGGGCACCAACGCAGGCGAGATTGCGCGCCGCCTCCGCGACCGCCAATATGCCCCCTACATAAGGATCCAAATAACAATATCGGCCATTGCCGTCGACCGTGAGAGCTAAACCCTTTTGAGTGCCCTTGACACGGATCACTGCGGCATCCGCGCCGGGCGCCACCACGGTATTCGTGCGCACGAAATGATCGTATTGTCGAAAGATCCACTCCTTCGATGCGATATTCGGTGAAGCCAGTAGCTGTTTGAATGTCGCGGCGAGATCCTTTGGTTCTCTCACGGTTGCAAGATCCAACTGTTGCAATTGGTCATGGTCGGCGGGCCGCGCCGCCGGCCGCTGGTAAGCCGGAGCGTCTTTGGTCAACGCGCGGATCGGAATCCGCGCCACCTCGTCGCCGTCCCACAGCGCGCGGAACAGCTGGTCATCGGTGACGCGGCCGATCACCACGGCGTCGAGATCCCATTTGTCGAAGATCTTTTTAATCGCCTCTTCGCTGCCGCGCTTGGCGACCAGGAGCATGCGTTCCTGCGACTCCGAGAGCAAAATCTCGTAGGGCGTCATGCCCTTTTCGCGCAAGGGGACGCTTGAGAGATCAAGCTCGACTCCGCAGCCGCCGCGCCCAGCCATTTCCGAAGACGAACTGGTCAGACCGGCGGCGCCCATGTCCTGAATGCCGATGATGTAATCCTTCTCCATCAATTCCAAGCAGGCTTCCAAGAGCAACTTCTCGGTGAACGGGTCGCCCACTTGCACCGTCGGCCGGCGCTGTTCCTTCTCTTCAGAAAATGACTCAGAGGCCATCGTGGCGCCGTGAATCCCGTCCCGGCCCGTCTTCGAACCAACGTACATCACCGGGTTATCGACACCCTTGGCGATGCCGGTGAAGATTTGTTTTTTCTTGACGATGCCGAGGGTAAAAGCATTGACGAGAATATTGGCGTTGTAGCACTCGTCGAAGAAGCATTCGCCGCCCACCGTGGGCACCCCGATACAGTTGCCGTAGCCGCCGATGCCGGCGACCACGCCGGACAGCAAGTAGCGCGTGCGCGGGTGAGCGACGCTGCCAAAACGCAGCGAGTTGAGCGACGCGATGGGCCGCGCGCCCATGGTGAAGATATCGCGCAAAATGCCGCCCACGCCAGTGGCCGCGCCTTGATAGGGCTCAATGAATGACGGATGGTTATGGCTTTCCATCTTGAACGCGACGGCCAGCCCACCGCCGATATCGACGATGCCGGCATTTTCGCCAGGCCCCTGTAAAACACGCGGGCCTTCGGTCGGAAGGTTTTTGAGATAGTGGCGCGAGCTCTTATAGCTACAGTGCTCCGACCACATCACGGAGAACACGCCCAGCTCGGTATAGTTCGGCTCGCGCCCGAGTGCTTTTACGATCTTTTGGTATTCGTCGGGCGTGATTCCATGACTAGCGACCAGCTCCGGCGTCACCGCCGGCTGTGCAATGTGTTTTGCCTGCAGCTTAGCCATGCGACTTCGCTCTATCAGCGCAAGCCGCGGCGATCGACGTAAAGATTTTAGCACCGTCCTCGCTGCCTAGAATCCTGTTGCAGGCGACTTCCGGATGGGGCATGAGGCCGAACACGTTTCGCTTTTCATTGCATATGCCCGCAATATTTTCCAAAGAACCATTGGGATTGGCCGCCGCTGCCGGCCTGCCTTTGGCGTCGACATAGCGTAGCAAGATTTGCCGGTTTTTGTGCAAACGCTCGAGGGTTTGCAAATCGGCGTAGTAACAGCCCTCGCCATGTTTGATCGGCATTTTGAGCATCTGGCCTTTTTTTAGGGCGCCGGTAAACGGCGTATCGGTTTCTTCGGTCCGCAGATAAACCGGCTGGCAAACAAACTGCAGGCCGGCGTTGCGCATTAAGGCGCCGGGCAGCAAACCAGACTCGCAAAGGATCTGAAAACCATTGCAAATGCCGAGTACCAGCCCGCCGCTCCGCGCGAACTTGACCACGCCCTGCATGATCGGCGAGAAGCGCGCCATGGCACCGCAACGCAGATAATCACCGTAGGAAAATCCGCCCGGCAGCACGATGCAATCGTAATTGCCGGCAAGCTCATCTTTGTGCCAAAGAAACTTGACCTTCTGCCTCAATTCTAATTTGAGGCTGTCGAACACATCCTGGTCGTCACAAGAGCCTGGAAAAGTAATAACACCCCAACGCATGGTCAGTACTGAGTAACGAGTGCTGAGTGCTGAGCCGGGAATACCGCAAAGGGAAATGCGCGTATCTCAGTACTCATCACTCAGGACTCAGAACTAATTTCGAAGCGGTAGTCTTCGATGACGGTATTCGCCAATAGCTTATCACACATTTCACGGACGCGAAGCTCTGCAACAGCCCGCGACGGAGCATCGACATTGAGCTCGAGATATTTTCCCGCTCGGACGTTCTGCACCTCGCCGTAGCCAAGCGTGTGCAACGAGCGCTCGATGGCATTTCCTTGCGGATCAAGGACGCCCTCTTTAAGCAAAACGAAAATCCTAACGCGCATAATCGATCAGCCTTCAGTCTATCCCTAATGAAACACGCGGCGGAAAATAAAATCGACGTTGGTCAAATGTTGTTTCACACTCCAAAGTGCTTCAATCTCCTTCGAAGACAAATAGCGGCGGATCTCTCCGTCGGCCAGCAGCTCCCGCTTGAGATCCCCGCCTTCTTTGCCAACCTTCAAGGCGTGGCGCTGCACCATGCGGTAGGCGACGTCGCGGGAAATACCTTTGTCGACTAACGCAAGCAAAACTCTCTCGGAGAAAACCGCGCCACCGCTTTTTTCCAGATTGCGCTTCATATTCTCCGGATAGACGCAGAGATTGCCAAGCACATAGGTCATGCGCCGTAGCATGAAGTCGAGCGCGATCGTCGCGTCCGGCGCGATCACGCGCTCGACCGAAGAGTGACTGATATCGCGCTCATGCCACAGCGGAACATTTTCCATGGCGGCTACGGCGTAGGAGCGCAACAAGCGCGCCAGTCCTGAGACATTCTCCGATAGGATCGGGTTACGTTTGTGCGGCATCGCCGATGAGCCCTTCTGCCCTTGGGTAAACGGTTCTTCGGCTTCTTGGACTTCGGTGCGCTGCAAATGGCGCACTTCGACGGCGAACTTTTCCAGCGAGCTGGCGATAATCGCCAAGGTCGCAAAATAATACGCGTGGCGGTCGCGCTGAATAATCTGATTGGAAATCAGCGCCGGTTTAAGCCCGCTCTGTTTGCACACGTAGGCTTCAACCCTGGGTGAGATCTGCGCGAAAGTCCCGACCGCCCCCGAAATCTGACCGACACAAATATCCTCGACTGCTTTTTGAAACCGGGAGAGATGGCGCGCCATTTCCTGATACCAGAGAGCGAGCTTCAAGCCGAAGGTGATCGGCTCGGCGTGTATGCCATGGGTGCGGCCGATCATGACCGTCCACTTGTATTTGTGCGCTTGACGGCGCAGCACCCGCATCAAATCCTTGATGTCCCGCTCGAGGATTACCGACGCTTCTTTGAACTGAATCGCCAGCGCTGTATCCATGACGTCCGAAGAGGTCATGCCCACGTGAAGATAGCGGGCGTCGTCGCCGATCGATTCCGCCACCGAGCTCAGGAATGCGATGATTTCGTGTTTGACCTCGCTTTCGATCTCGCGGATGCGCTGTACATTGAAGCGCGCTTTCTTACGGATGCGCGCTATCGCGGCTTTCGGGACTTTACCGAGCCGCGCGAGGCCTTCCGCGGCGAGGATTTCGACATCGAGCCACTTTTGAAAGCTATTTTCTTCCGACCAGATGCGGCCCATTTCCGGTCGGGTGTAGCGGGAAATCATGCTTCGAACATGCCCTTTGATCGTTCAAAAGTTCAATGGTTCAAGGCCCCGTCCTGAACGGAGTGAAGGATCCTTCTTAGCCTTTATGACAGATCCTTCGAAGCTCAGGATGCGCGAGGCGCGCACTTTGAACCTTGAACTTAGCTTTTCTTATCCGTATGCCCGAACCCGCCCGCTTGACGCGCAGACGACGCAAGGTCGTCCACTTCGTGCCACTGCGCTCGAGCGATGCGTTGCACGATCATCTGGGCGATGCGCTGGCCGCGTTGGATAATGATCGGCTCGGTACCTAAATTGATCGCGATCACCTGAATTTCTCCGCGATAATCGGCGTCGATGGTTCCGGGACTGTTCGCCAATGTCAATCCTTGATTGAGCGCGAGTCCGCTGCGCGGGCGAATCTGCGCCTCAAAACCAGCCGGCAAAGCAATCGCGAACCCCGTGGGAATTAAAGCCCGCTCCATCGGCGCGAGCTGCAGATCATTTTCGATGTCGGCGCAAAGATCCATGCCCGCTGCGCCCGCGGTCATATATACCGGCAGGGCCAGGGATTTCGCGCTTGGCCGCAGGCGTTTGATCTCAATGCGAACTTCTTCCACCGCTCATCATCCCGCAGGACGCAAACGACCGCGGCTCAGTGATTCATGTTTAGATTTTTAAGCTGGAAATTATCGTTGAAATCGCCCAGGAGTGTCAGCGTCATGCCGTCTGAGCGGAACAGCGCGCCGGCCAACTCCACGACTTCATCACGAGACACGGCGCGGATCCGTTGGCAAATCTCGTCCGTAGTCACCATCTTACCGAAGTAGATTTCGTTGCGCGCGATATGGCTCATCCACGAATCCGTCGACTCTAAGCCGAGCATCATGCTGCCGACCAGCTGGCCTTGGGTGCGCCGTAGTTCCTCATCCGTCATTTCACCAGCGGCCAGTTTGCCCAGCTCCTTCAGAATCAATTCGACGACCTCTTCCGTCGATTCGATGCTTGTGCCGGCATAGACGCCCAGATAACCGACGTCTTTATACGACGTCGAGAAGGAATAAACGGAGTAGGCTTTCCCGCGCTTCTCACGGATCTCCTGAAACAGCCCGGAGCTCATGCCGCCGCCGAGCAGCGTGTTGAGCACGTAGGCCGCGTAGCGCTTGGGATGAGCCTGGTGAATCCCCGCCACACCCAGACACAGATGAGCTTGTTCCAGCGATTTCGCGTGAGAAAAAACACCGCTCCCCATCTTCGGCACGGTCTCGCCTTCCAGGCTGAGTGCCTGGTCGCCATCGACTCCATCCGTCACCACGCTCAGGCGCGCGGCGATCTCTTTGACCAGCGCGTCGTGGCGGAAATGACCAGCCGCCGACACGATCACTCGGCGCGGGCGATAGCGCGATTTAAAGAAACCGAGGAAATCGTCCCGTTGGAAACTCGTGACGGTTTCTTCCCTGCCGCAGATCGGGCGGGCAATCGGATGATTTTTGAAAAAGTCGAGACTGAAAAGATCGTGGACATAGTCATCCGGAGTATCTTCCGCCTGGGAAATCTCTTGCAGGATGACCGATCTCTCCCGCTCGATTTCCTCAGCGTCGAAACTCGAATGAAGAAAAATATCGGTCAAAAGATCGATCGCCAACGGCAGGTTTTCGTCGAGTACCTTGGCGTAATAACAGGTGTGCTCTTTGGAAGTAAAGGCGTTGATCACACCCCCGACGGCGTCCATTTCTTCGGCAATTTGCGCCGCGCTGCGCCGCTCCGTCCCTTTGAAGAGTAGATGCTCGATGAAGTGGGAGATGCCGTTCTGGGCTGCGGATTCGTGGCGCGATCCGCTCTCTACCCAGATGCCGAGACTCACCGAACGATGCTCCGGCATCTCGTACGACACAATGCGGATGCCGTTGTCCAAGTCGGTCTTAGCAAACATGATTATGCGTTGCTCGAGCTGCCGCTGGTTTCCTGGAGGGCCTCTTTACGGCTTAGCCGGATCTTGCCCTGTCTATCGATTTCCAGGACTTTGACCATCACCTCGTCGCCTTCTTTGAGCACATCGGTGACTTTGCGTACCCGTTCTGGGGCCAGCTGGGAGATGTGAATCAGGCCATCCGTTCCCGGCAGAATTTCGACAAACGCGCCAAACTCGACGATCTTGCGCACGGTGCCTTTGTAAATTTTTCCGACCTCGGCTTCGGCGGCGATCCTTTGCACCATTTCGACGGCCTTCTGGGAAGCCGCCTCGTCGACGGAGGCGATCGTCACAGTGCCGTCGTCTTCGACGTCCATCTTGACACCGGTGGCTTCAATGATGCCGCGAATGACCTTGCCGCCCGGGCCAATAATCTCGCGAATCTTATCCGGTTTGACTTTGAGCGTAATGATGCGCGGCGCATGGCCGGAAACATTGGTGCGCGCCGCCGGCAACGTTGAATTCATGATACCGAGAATGTGCAACCGCCCTTGTTTCGCTTGGTGCAGCGCCTGGCGCATGATCTCACGGTCGACCCCATTGACCTTGATATCCATCTGCAATGACGTCACTCCCTCCGCCGTGCCGGCGACTTTGAAATCCATATCGCCCAAATGGTCTTCGTCGCCGAGAATGTCGGACAGCACGCGCACATGTTCGCCTTCCTTGATCAAACCCATGGCGATGCCGGCCACCGGCGCGGTTACGGGCACGCCGGCGTCCATCAACGACAGCGATCCGCCGCAAACGGTCGCCATTGACGTCGAGCCGTTCGATTCTAGAATTTCGGAGACAATTCGTATGGTATAAGGGAAGCTTTCCTCGGCAGGAAGCACGGGAACAAGCGCACGCTCCGCCAGATTGCCATGGCCGATTTCACGTCGCCCGGGACCGCGCAGGAACTTGACCTCGCCGACGCTGAACGGTGGAAAATTGTAGTGCAACATGAACTTTTTGAAGTGCTCGCCGAGCAGTGCATCGACTCTCTGCTCGTCCGACGTGGTGCCCAAGGTTGTCACCACCAACGCCTGCGTCTCGCCGCGGGTAAACAACGCCGAGCCATGCGTGCGCGGCAGCACTTCGATTTCGCAGGTGATCGGCCGGATGTCTTTTAGGCCGCGCCCATCGATGCGCCGCTCCTGGTGAATCACCAGTCCGCGAAAAACATTCCGCTTTAGCTCATCGAAGGCGCCTTTGATGTCTTTTTGCTTTTCCGGAAACTCCGCCAAGGCTTGCGGCACGACTTCGCCCTTCACTTCCGCGATCCGTTTGTAGCGTTCCAATTTTTCCGGGATCTCGAGGGCCTGTTTGAGTCGTGTGAGCGCCAATTCCTCGACCCGACGTACAACCGCGCGATCGAACTCGGCAAGAGGCACTTCTCGCTTCGGCTTGCCGACTTCTCGGCGAATTTCTTCCTGGATTTGAATCAGCGGCTGAATGGCCGCGTGGCCGGCGAACAGCGCTTCAAGGATTTCATCCTCGGGCACCATCTGCGCGCCGCCTTCGACCATGACGATGGCATCTCGGCTGCCGGAAAGAAAAATATCCACGTCGCTTTCTTCAAGCTGGCCTTGGGTCGGATTCATCACCCACTGGCCCTTGGTGCGACCGATGCGGACGCCGGCTAACGGACCGTTGAACGGAATGTCGGATACATGCAGGGCCACTGAAGTGCCCAGCATGGCCACGACATCGGGATCGTTCTCTCGGTCAGCCGATAAAACGGTCGCTATGACTTGGGTTTCACAACGTAGACCTTCGGAGAAAAGCGGACGGATCGAGCGATCGATCAGACGGCAGGTTAGAATTTCTTTTTCCGAAGGCCGGCCCTCCCGCTTGAAAAAGCCGCCCGGAATCTTGCCTGCGGCGAAAGTTTTTTCTTGGTAGTCGACCGTGAGCGGGAAAAAATCAGTGTCCAATTTGAGCTCTCTGGTGGCCACCGCCGTCACCAAGACGACGGTCTCGCCGTAGCGTACCAGCGCGGCACCATCCGCTTGCTTAGCCAGCCGTCCGACTTCGATGGATAAGGGTCGGCCATGAAAATCCAATTCGATTTTCTTAATCATAGAAAAATCCTCTGGCGGGAGACAGGTCTAACGGAGGTGTGGAAACGGAGGGCAACGGGCTGGAAATAGCTACTTACGTATTCCAAGCCGCTGGATTAGGTTCTGGTATCTTTCGAAATCTGAATTTCGAAGATAATCCAGCAACCTTCTCCTCTGCCCTACTAGCTTCAGGAGGCCACGGCGAGAATGGTGATCCTTAACATGAACCTTGAAGTGTTCGGTAAGATGGTCGATGCGCTGACTGAGAAGCGCAACTTGCACTTCGGGAGAGCCTGTGTCCGTCTGATGAACCCTGAACTGCTCGACGACTGCTTGTTTCTGCGGTTCAGCAATTCCCATATTCTCCGCTCTTTCTCTCTTTTTCCTTCCTTAGTTGCCTAGATCTCTACCACAGCGACCCGGCATTGTAAAGCAGCCTAACGGCCAATTGCTTGACTGGACGACATCTTCCCCATCCATTACCCAAGCACGATTGCCTCGAGAGCAGCATTTTGGTTTCGCCGAATCAACAACTGTGGTAAGTTTACCACAATCGTGAAGATCTTCACTGGTGTCGTTGCAGCGATAGGCCTCATTTGGCTGGTTTTTGCGCCACTGCGGGCTGCCGAATATTACCGTTGGGTCGATGAAAATGGCGTGCTCCATATCACCGACAACCTGCACGACGTGCCGCCGAAACAACGGGGAACCGCCGGCCGAATTCAAGCCCAGGAAAGCCCGCGAGTCGCCGAACCGGAACGAAAACCGCCGCCTCGAAAAGCCTCAATTCCCATGGAGAGGCACGGCGAGGTGGTCATCATCCAGGCAACCCTCAACAACAAACGTTCGGCAAAGTTTGTCGTCGACACCGGCGCTAGTTATACCCTGATCTCGAATGCGCTGGCCCGAGACCTTTCGATCGACATGGGCCAGACTCCGAAAACTTTGCAGTTTCAAACCGCCAATGGGCTTATCGAGGCGCCGGTTACCAATCTAGACTCAATCGCTGTCGGCGGTATGGAAATTCGCAATCTCCCCACTGCCGTCCACGACGCTGTTCTCGACCCCCAAGTCGCGGGCCTTTTAGGCCTGAATTTCCTGAGCAACTTCCGCATGGACATCGACACGCAAAAGGGCGTGCTGCACCTAGAAAAGAAATAAGCCGCTGTCATCGCGACAAATCTTTATCCAGAGAATTGTCAGCTCCCGCTCGCAATTGCCTAACGCCTAACCGAAAAAAGGGCCGGTACCTGACTTGGGTACCGGCCCGTGGAAACGCTTTTGCCGTCTTTAGCTCGCGTCGGCTTACGAGCAGCCACTCACCGCGCCGCAGTTCAGACACTTATAACAAGCGCCGCTACGGATCATGATCGCGCCGCAGTCGGGGCAAGGCGGCGCGTCCTGCTGATAGAGGCTCGTGATGCTGCTGATGTTCGAAACCGGCGCGCCGCCGCGCGGCGGGTGTGACACGATGGAAACGGCCTTCTTCTGATGGACTTCTTCGATCGGCTCGTGCTGGACGATACCGACCTCTTGCTGCGCCTCGCCGTCGAGAAACTTGGTGGCCAACCAGCGGAAGATATAATCCATGATCGATTTGGCCATCGGGATATCCGGATTCTTGGTGAAACCCGAAGGCTCAAACCGCATGTGGCTGAACTTATCAACCAATCCCCTTAGCGGCACGCCGTATTGGAGCGCTATGGAAATCGCCGTCGCGAAGGAATCCATCAAACCGGATATGGTCGAGCCTTCCTTCGACATGGTGATGAAAATTTCTCCCGGCTGGCCGTCTTCGTACATACCGGCGATGATATAGCCTTCATGGCCCGCGATATCGAACTTGTGAGTGATCGAGCGGCGCTCGTCGGGAAGCTTGCGGCGCAGCGGGTGCGCTTCGTTGTTCTCGGCCAATTCGGCCTTATTTCCGTTGCTGTCTTTGGAAGTGTTCAGCGGCTGAGTTCGCTTCGACCCGTCGCGGTAGATCGCCACCGCCTTGAGTCCGAGTTTCCATGACTCCGTATAGGCGTGCATGATGTCTTCCACCGTGGCGTCGGTGGGCATATTGATCGTCTTCGAAATGGCGCCGGAAATGAACGGCTGGACCGCGCCCATCATCTTGACGTGGCCCATGTAGTGGATCGTGCGGCTGCCGCTCACGGGCTTGAAAGCGCAGTCGAACACCGCGAGATCATCGTCCTTGAGATGCGGCGCGCCTTCGATGGTTTCATGCTCTTCGATGTATTCGACGATTTCCTGAATCTGTTTGACATCGTATCCCAAGCGTCTCAAAGCGCGCGGCACGGTGTTGTTGACGATCTTTAGCAGACCGCCGCCGACCAGCTTTTTGTATTTGATGAGCGCGATATCGGGTTCGACGCCGGTGGTGTCGCAGTCCATCATAAAGGCGATGGTGCCGGTCGGCGCCAAGACTGAAATTTGCGAATTCTTCACGCCATGCTGCTCCGCTTCGGCGCAGGTCTGATCCCATGCGTCACGAGCCGCAGTGAGGAGCTCCAATGGCACATGCGACGGTGAAATCTTGTACGCCTGCGAACGATGCTTATTCAGGACGCGGAGCATTGGCTGGCGATTGACTTCGAAACCGGCGAACGGCTCGACGGCGGCGGCGGCGCGTGCAGATTGCAGATAACCTTCGCCCGACATCAGAGCCGTCACGGCTGCCGCGTAGGCTCGGCCGCCTTCGGAGTCATAGGGAAGCCCCAAGGACATCAACAATGCGCCGAGATTGGCGTAGCCCAAGCCGAGCTCGCGAAAGGCGTGGGCATTGGCGGCAATTTCAGCCGTCGGATAGGAAGAATTATCGATGAGAATATCCTGCGCCAAGATGACGATGTCGACCGCGCGCCGGAAAGACTCCGTGTCAAAGACGCCATCTTCGCGTAGATACTTGAGCAGATTCAACGATGCCAAGTTGCAGGCTGAGTTGTCCAAGTGCATGTATTCGGAGCACGGATTGGAGGCGTTGATACGCGCCGTGTTCGAGCAGGTATGCCAGTCGTTTATCGTGGTGTCGTACTGCATGCCCGGATCGCCGCAGAAATACGTGCTCTCGGCGATCATGCGCAGAAGGTCGCGCGCCTTGTAGGTGTCGCAAGGCTGCCCAGTGGTGACGTACTTGGTTTTCCATTCGCGGTCCTCTTCTACTGCGTGCATGAACTCATCGGTCACCCGAACCGAGTTATTAGCATTCTGGAAAAACACGCTGCCGTAGGCCGGCCCGTCTAAGCTGGAGTCGTAACCCGCCTCGATTAGCGCCCAGGCTTTTTTTTCTTCTTCGACTTTACACTTGACGAATTCTTCGATGTCCGGGTGATCGACGTCTAAAACGACCATCTTCGCCGCCCGCCGAGTCTTGCCACCGGATTTGATCACGCCCGCAGAGGCATCGGCAGCTTTCATGAATGACACCGGTCCGGATGCCGTTCCGCCGCCGGCCAACTGTTCCTTGGAAGAGCGAATCTTGGAAAGATTGACGCCGGAGCCGGAGCCGCCTTTGAAGATGACGCCTTCCTTGCGGTACCAATCTAGAATGGAATCCATGGTGTCATCCACCGCCAGGATAAAACAGGCGGAGCACTGCGGCTTTTCTTCAATGCCGCAGTTAAACCATACCGGACTGTTAAAACAGGCCTTTTGATGAAGCATAATATGAGTCAGCTCATCGGAGAAAGCCTGGGCATCTTCGTCGGTGGCAAAATAGCCGTCCTTTTTACCCCAACTGGCGATGGTTTCGACCACTCGGCCAATCATCTGGCGCACACTATGTTCTCTTTGCGGCGTGCCCAGTGGGCCACGAAAATATTTCGAGACCACCACTTGTGTGGCCATCAAAGACCATGCTTTGGGAATCTCGACATTCGACTGCTCGAAAACGACCTTGCCCTTTTCGTTGGCAATAGAAGCCGTGCGCAGCTCCCATTCAATTTCGTCATAAGGGCTCATCCCCGCGCGGGTAAAATACCGCGGTATTTTAAGACCCGTCGTCCGGACCGCTCCGCGAGGGACACCCAAATCGGCCGCCTGAGACGTAATACCTGCCATGGTCTATTTCTCCCTTCTCCGTTCCTTAGCTCGCAATATATGGTGTGATCAAATTAGGAGTGCACTAGATTTGGTATTCTTAGAGACAATTATTATCGTTGTCAATAAAAATTTTCAACGGATCAATTTGTTGAGATTTTTCGCCACCTTTCATGATTTTAGGGAAATCCTAGGCGACCAATAAGACCAACTGGCGTCTTCGGCCAGCATCTGCTAGAGTCTTCCCTGCGGCGAATATGGCTAAGAAAAATCCACAGTTAGAGCGTGTCGGGGAAGTTCTCGATCAGTCCCTGAAGCGGCTTGACTTGGCGCCACGGCTTGACGAATACGGCGTCTGGCCGATTTGGAATGAGATCGTCGGCAAACCCATCGCGCGCAACGCCCAGCCCGAAAAAATTCGTAACGGCACTCTCTTCGTAAAGGTCACAAGCCCGGTGTGGATGCAGCAATTGCATTTCATGAAAAACATGATCGCCGACAAGCTCAATCAGCGCCTCAAACAAGACATCGTGAAAAATATTTTTTTTATGGTTGGCCGGGTCGACCCGGCAGCGGCAGAAGCAACACAGGAATCTCACGCCGAGGAAGCGAATGTAACCTCATCGGAGCGGCACGTGAATGACGAGTTCCTGGCGGCGATTGATGATCCGGAAATTCGCGACGCATTTAAAAGGCTGTTAAAAAGTTTTGCCCGGCGCAAATCGAAAGTATAAGAGAATGAAGTGCCGCGTTGTCGTTCTCCAGGTAACCCTAAACCCGACACTCGAGACCTGAAACTGACTTTTTCGTTCCCGTGATCATCGCGGCGACTTCGTTTGTGTATTCCTTGCCCTGCCGGTAAATCGTTAACGGCGCGAGCACCTCGACGCCGCTCCGTCCGCCCTTCACTCCTTCGACCAAAACCAAAGAAGCTTCGGTATCGGCGAACGAATGAACCATGCGCAATCTTTTGGGTTCGATCCGCGCTTGACGCATGGCCGCCAGCAGATCAACAGAGCGCACGGCTGGATAGACTACCGCCATCCGTCCTTTCACACGCAGCAAGATTGCTCCGGCGCGAAGAAAATCGTTGAGCTCGCCCTGTGTTTCATGGCGCGCAATCTGCTTTTCGTCGTTGGAACTGACTCGGCCACTAAGCGGTCGGCGATACGGCGGATTACAGACTACCACGTCGAAACTCATCTCAGCGGCGACATGCTTGCCGGCGCGCACGTCGCCGCTGAGAATCAGAATGCGTTTTTGCAGCCTATTGAGCTCGACGTTGCGGCGCGCGCGCTCGACCATTTTCGCTTGTAGTTCGACGCCGGTCAGTGTAACCGATGGATGAAGGTAAGCGAGGACCAATGCAACGACGCCGTTTCCGGTTCCGAGATCGACGATCTTCTCCCGTTGTTTAATCGTGACAAAGTGCGCCAACAGTAATGCGTCAAGGGAAAAACGATACCCCGCCACGCTCTGATAGAGCGCGATTTGGCCGTTAAACAGCGCATCAAACGTTTCCTCGGAGCGCGTCATAAAAATTTATCCATAATTTGACCGAGTGGCTTCGATTTACGTGGACATTCGCCTTGACTTCTGGCGGCCCACCACGTTCCCGCGGCGCTCGTTTGAATTCTAATTCCCGAACTCGATTCTTGAAAAATGCCGACTATTCTGTAATAGCCTTGATTCTAGTAACACGCATCATCCCAGCACAAAACATGACTTTTTTGATCGGTCAAATCGGCCGCTACGCGATCGAGCAGACGGCCGGCATGGGGCGAACCTTTTTGTTCCTGCTTTCCGCCTTCGCCTGGGCTTGCCGTCCACCGACGAGGATTCGCCTGATCATCCATCATATTCGCACCATCGGCGTGGAGTCGCTTTCGGTCGTCATCCTTTCCGGCGTCTTTACCGGCATGGTGATGGGCCTGCAAGGTTACTACAGTCTGAGGAAATTTAACGCGGAAAATTTTCTCGGTTCCGCCGTGGCCCTCGGCATCCTCCGCGAGCTCGGCCCCGTGCTTTCCGCCTTCATGGTCACCGGCAGAACCGGCTCGGCGATGGCCGCGGAAATCGCCAGCATGAAAGTCACCGAGCAGATCGATGCGCTCTATTCGATGGCGATCAATCCGATCCAGTATCTCGTTTCACCACGCATCATCGCCGGTTTGATCTCGATGCCCTTACTTACGGCGATCTTCGACGTCGTCGCCATTTACGGCGCTTACGTCGTCGGCGTTCAGCTCCTCGGCGTGAGCTCGGGCAGTTACTTCGCCGGCATGGAGCTCAGCGTCGTCTTCAAAGACGTCCTAAGTGGCTTTCTCAAGTCGGTGAGTTTCGGGCTGATCATTACATGGATCTGCTGTTACAAGGGATTTAACGCGCCCCCAATGGCCACCGGAGTTGGCCAAGCGACCACCGAATCTGTCGTGCTCTGTTTCGTCATGATTTTGGTTTGGAACTATTTTATGACCTCGGTCATGCTCTAGCCCCATGATTCGCGTCGTCGATCTACACAAGAGCTTTGGGGGCCAAGAGGTGCTCAAAGGGATTAACCTCGAACTCGAGACCGGCAAGATCACGACGATCATCGGCGGCAGCGGCTCCGGCAAAACGGTGTTGCTGAAACACTTGAATGCGCTTTTGCTGCCCGACCGAGGGAGCATTTTAGTGGACGGCCAAGACATCATCAAACTCGGGCAGAAAACGCTCAATGAAGTCCGGAGAAAATTTGGCGTACTCTTTCAGGGCGCGGCGTTGCTCGATTCGATGACGCTTTATGACAATGTCGCCTTTCCGCTGCGGGAAAGGACCAAGCTCAACGAGTCAGAGATCCAAAAGAAAGTCGAAGAGAGTCTCGCTCAGGTCGGGCTTGCCGGCATGGGCTACAAATTTCCCGCCGAGGTCAGCGGCGGCATGAAGAAACGCGCAGGCCTGGCCCGTGCCTTGGTCACCGCCCCCGAGATCATGCTCTTCGACGAGCCCACCACCGGCTTGGACCCGCTCCTGGGAAAAAGCATACATCAGCTGATTCAGAAGATGCACGCGGCTTTCAAGTTTACCGGCATCGTCGTCAGCCACGATATCCCGGAAGTGTTCAAGATCTCGGACCAGGTCGCGATGCTTGCCAACGGCGTGATCATCGAAGTCGGGACGACTGCGGAATTTCTTAACTCGATTAATCCGATTGTCCGCCAATTCATACAAGTAGAAACCGAAGGTCCCATCGCGGTTTTATAGGAGATCGAAGCAGTGAACCACACACGGAGCGAAATGATCGTCGGCCTGTTTGTGCTCGTGGGCATCGCGTGCTTGGGCTATCTCGCTATTAAACTCGGCAAGCTCGAAGTTTTCGGCGCCAGTGGCTATACTGTGATCGCTGATTTTCCCTCGGTGGCCGGGCTCAAGGTCGGCGACCCGGTTGAAATCGCCGGGGTCAAAGTCGGCCGTGTAGATGCGATGGGTTTATCTGAAGATGAGCGAGCCCGTTTGACCTTGAGATTAAATGATGGAGTGAAACTCCAGGATGACGTCATCGCGTCGGTTCGCGCCCGCGGCCTGATCGGCGACAAATTCGTACTCCTTACCCCCGGCGCTTCGGATAAGATTATTCCGCCGGGCGGAAAGATCAGAGAAACCGAGTCACCTCCGGATATTCCCGATTTGATCGGCAAGATTGTCGGAGGCGATCTTACGTCTAAAGGTGAAAGGAAAGATGAGACACAGAAGTAAGCCTATTCTTGCCGGTTTTCTGTTTTTGGTGCTGAGCTTGAGCTCGGTCGGCGCCCACGCCGGACTACCGACGGACCAGATTAAGTCTACGGTGGAAAAGGCGCTGGTGGTGCTCAGCGATTCCCGCCTAAAACCGCCGGCAAAGTTAAAAGAGCGCCGCGATCAGCTGCGACAAATTCTCTTTGCGCGCTTTGATTTCACGGAAATGGCCAAACGTGCCCTCGGCTCCAATTGGCGCCGGCGCACGCCCCAGGAACAGGAAGAATTCGTCCGGCTTTTCACCGATGTTCTCGAACGGACCTACGCGGAAATCATCGAGTCCTACACCGACGAAAAAATTGTTTACGTCAACGAGCGGATCGACGGCACTTACGCCGATGTCGGCAGCAAGATTCTTACCAGCAAGGGCGAAGAGTACTCGATCAATTATAAGGCTCATCTGATCAGTAACGAGTGGAAGGTCTACGACGTCGTCGCGGAAAATATCAGTTTGGTCAACAACTATCGGTCGCAATTTAATCGCGTCATTGCGAATGCTTCCTACGAGGAATTGGTGCGCCGGTTGAGAGACAAATCCGAGTTTGTCGGTGCGCCCAAAAAATAATTTGCTTCGTTTCCGGCGACCGATCTCAGCTCAACTGGAAAATTACTTCGTCCGCGCCGGCATCTGTGTCGCGAAAGAAGGTATTCCACTCGCCGTGGCTTGGTCCAAAACGACGCGGAGCGCTTTCTCTTGACTGAGCTAGCCGATCCGCAGTATTCGGAATCCAGTCAAAGTTCACGAAGGAGACAAAACATGGCAACGTTCATAGATTGGCATGCTCACCATACCGCGCCGGAAATTGCTGATCGAATCAGCGAACTTACGGGCAAACGGCCGCATATCGACGCCCACGATAGCCCGGATTTTTCGAAGCGGATCAGAGAGATGGACGAAGTCGGCTTGGATATACAATTGATCTGCCAAGGCGCCGGCGTTTATGCCGACCAGTTGCCGGCCAATCATGCCCTCGAAATTGTCCGACAGTCCAACGATCTTCTGGCGCAGCGACTGGCACCGCGCAAAAACCGATTGATGGGTATTACCGCGCTGTCGCTCAAGAATATCGACGCATCCGTGCAGGAAATCGAACGCACGGCGTCGCTAGGTTTTCGCGCCGTGCTGCTCTACCCCCATGTCGACGGCAAAATGTTGGTCGACACACCGGAAATGGACCCGATTTTCGCGAAAATTTCCGCGCTAAACCTTCCCATCTTCCTGCATGGCGCCGGTACCGCTCAGGATCCGACGCTCGGCCGTCTGGAGGACGGCGGCGCCGGCGTTGCCTATGCCGTGCTTTCCGATGGCGAAGTCGCCGAATGTTGCCTGCGAATGATCGCCAGCGGTCTGTTCGATCGCTACCCGAATCTCAAGATTGTCATCCGCAGCTCCGGCGGTGGCTTGCCGCTCTTGCTCCATCGTTTTTTTTGGAAACACAAAGGACCCAACGGCGAGCAGCGCTACTCGGACATTTTTCTCGAACATTTTCTGATCGACTGCGCCAGCTCCGATGCCCGCACGTTGGCATTTCTGGTCGATAAGATGGGCGAAAAGAATATGGTCTTCGGTTCCGACTACTGTGGCGGTCTCGGCCCGCTCGGCAAAGGCTTCGCCGCCATCGACGCGCAGTCGAATCCGGAACGCGTGAAGACTTTCATGGAAAAGAATTCGCGCAACCTGCTCCACATTTAGCTTGGAAGGCTCATGCTCTCCGGCCTATCAACTGTTCGACATTGAACCTTGAACTTTGAACCTTGAACGATAAATTCTCATGGCTTCGCAGTATGACCTCACGATCATTGGCGGCGGCATCGTCGGCCTTGCCACGGCGCTAAAAATCACGGCGGCGCACCCCAATGTGCGACTCCTCATTTTGGAAAAAGAGGCTGGGCTCTCCCGTCATCAAACCGGCAACAACAGCGGCGTCATTCACTCAGGACTTTATTATCGTCCAGGCTCGCTAAAGGCGCGGACCTGCGTCACCGGCCGCAAAGCGCTGCTCGAATTCTGCGACGAACACGCCGTGCCGTACGAAATCTGCGGTAAATTGGTCGTGGCAATTAGCGAGCAAGAGTTGCCGCGACTCGAGGAACTGCATCGCCGAGGAATAGCTAATGGCCTTCAGGGCATAGAAGTAATCGGGCCCGAACGAATGAAAGAATTGGAGCCCCACTCAATCGGCATCAAGGGACTGTACGTTCCAGAGACTGGCATCATCGACTACAAAAAAGTCGCCGAAGCTTACGCCAATAAGATTCGCAATGCCGGCGGAGACATCCGCTTGTCACAAAGAGTGGTCGGCATTATCGATCGCCCCGACGAGATTGTGCTGCAAACTTCAGGCGGCGACTATCGGACCCGATATCTGATCAATTGCGGCGGTTTACAGTCGGACTTGATCGCGAAGATGATGAGCGGCCCTAATGATCAGGCCTCGGAAGAGCACCGGATCATTCCGTTCCGCGGCGAGTACTATAAAATCGCGCCGGAAAGACAGTTCTTGGTGCGCAACTTGATCTATCCAGTCCCCGATCCGAATTTTCCATTCCTGGGCGTTCACTTTACGCGCATGGCCAAAGGGGGCGTCGAAGCGGGCCCGAACGCCGTGCTCGCGCTGGCCCGCGAGGGCTATCGTCATACCAATGTTAATGTTACGGATCTGTGGCAAACCGTTTCATTCAAAGGTTTTTGGGCGATGGCGGGTAAATACTGGCAAACCGGCTTTGGTGAACTCTATCGATCACTCAGCAAAGCAGCATTCGTCAGCGCGTTGCAAAAACTTGTGCCGGAAATTCGCGAGAGCGATCTGATTGCCGGCGGCGCCGGCGTGCGCGCTCAAGCGGTCTCCAGCAGCGGCGCGCTGGTCGACGATTTTGTCATCAAACAGAGCCGTAACACGATCCACGTGCTCAACGCGCCATCGCCCGGTGCCACCGCATCCCTCGCCATTGGTCAACAGATTTGCGAGATGGCCGAAAAAAATTTCCAACTGAAACACTGACTGAATCCTACAGAACTTTATTTACTTCTCGTTCGAGCCAGAAGTTTGCAATATCGATGCAAGGGTAAAACTGCACGCCGTCGTGACGTTGGACATAGTCGATGAAATGATCGAGCAGCTTACTCATTCCGGGTCTACCGCTAATGTGCACGTGGCAGGCGTAGCAAAATTTCATGGGATGTCTCCGAGACTCCTCGAAACTGGCATCGAAGGCTTCCTGCAATTGCCTGAGACCGGCTTCCAGACCTAGCGGCACGATATCGTTATCAGTGTAATTCGGCATGACATAGCCCACCGACACGATCTTTTTCCCATTCACGTTGATGACGTACGGAACATCCGAGTCGGAATAGTCAGCAGTCCAAACAAACCCTAGCTCCGCACATATCTCCAGCGTGGTCGGCGTCGGCCGCGGCCCCTGCGACATGTACCCGACGATTCGCCCTTTCCCGGCCTGTTCCAGCGCCGTAACGGATTTAACGACAGAGTTTTTTTCCTCTTCCTTCGTCTTGAAGACGGGAGGATGAATGGATTGGTCCCACCCGTGAGTGCCAAGCTCGTGCCCCCGCGTTTTGACTTCTCGCACGCTTTCCGGGAATAGCTCGGCGACCAGACCGCTTGTGATGACCGTGGCCTTGATGTGATGCCGGTCGAGTACGTCCAGGAGACGCCAGATGCCGAACCTGGCGCCATATTCGCGCGCACCCAGCGCCAGGTAGTCAAATATATGATGCGCTCCTTTGGGCATCGGCCTGGCGATTGAGGGCACGGACTCCCA